>CATKFT010000173.1 GCA_949747745.1 uncultured Clostridia bacterium | reverse complement strand
TAATTTCGTTGATGGATTTTTTCTTGTTCCTTTTTCTAAATGACACAAATATCCTGTTGATATTCCTACTTTCTTAGCTAGTTCCTCTAAGTTCATTCCACTTTCTTTTCTATATTTTCTTATACTATTTTTATACATATTAATTCTCCTTTCTATTTACATTTTGTCAAAATTTTATCATTACTAATTTGACAAGTCAATAATTTTATGATATTTTTTACGAAATTATTTATATTTTTTTCATTTACTGCTAGACAACTCATGTTTTTTCTTGTATAATAATGAAAAAATATGGAAAAAGAGGTTGAATTTTATGATTGGTGATATGATTGCAAAAGCAAGAAAAGAAAAAAAGATGTCTAAAACAGAACTTTCAAGATTAACAGATATAAATATAGGACATTTAACACATATTGAAAAAGGTGAAAGAAATCCTAGCCATAAGGCTTTAAAAAATATTTGTAGAGCTTTAGATATTCCTTATCAACAATTAATGTACACATATGATAAAACAATTAATGAAGAACAAGAAACATATAATGTAGTAAGTCATATTTCTTATAATAAATTACTTGCTGTAGACTCTGTTAGTGGTTTTATTGATTGTCCTTCTAATGTTCCAAGTTCTGCAATTGCACTTAAAATGAATGATGATTCTATGGAACCTACTTTTAGTAAAGATTCATATGTATTTGTTGAATTTAATACTCCATTAGATAACAAAAATTATGGAGTTTTTAGTGTTAACAATGAAGTTTTTATTAGAAAGTTCTCTGTAAAAAAGGATAAAATTACTTTAAAAGCAGATAATAAGAATTTTGCTGATATTTCAATAAAAAACGACGATGATTTTTATATTATAGGAAAAATTTTATCAAAATAAGATTTTTCTTGTAAAAAATACTTGATTATTTATTTTTTTAATAATATAATATCATTACAAAAGATAAATGAGGAGAGATTAGTAAGATGGAATTAACAAAGAATATATTTTTTAATACCGATAAATTACTTGAAAATACTACTGTTAAGATTTCTTATACAGGTAGGTTGTTTAGTGAAAATGCAGAAAATGTTTTTATTCACTATGGTTTTGGAAACTCTTGGGATAATTTAAATGAAGCTATAATGGAAAAAACCGAACTTGGTTTTCAGGCTGAGATTGAACTTGGTTCTTTTGATACTTTTAATTTCTGTTTTAATGATGGAAATGGTTCTTGGGATAATAATGATGGTAATAACTATATATTTCCTATTGAAAAAAATGTTATGGCTTTAGTTTCAACTGAACAAGAATATGCTCTTCCTACTAAAAGACTAAGAAAATCTTATATTTGGAGCAAAAAGGTTCGTCTTGCTATTTATAAGATTATAACTTATATTCCTAAAATTATTTCTGGAAATTATAAGAGAAAAGTTGTTGAATAAGTTAATTTAAGTATAAAAGATAGAGAAGTTTTTCTCTATCTTTTATACTTAATATTATTCTGTAAATTTACCTATATTTACTTTTTAATTGTTTCAATATTTGGTATTAAATACACACTTCCCTCAAACCCAGAATTAAAGTTACTTTTCTGATATGCATTATTAATTATTAGAATTCCAGTTTCTACATTATATGAATATTTTAAAGTATTTCCTCCTACAATTCCGTAATTAGCTCCCCAGTGGTCGTATATATGGCTTATTCTATAAACAAAATTATCAACCGTTAAATTTTGATAATCTTCATATATTTCTTTTATATCAAATGTTGAAGTTACAACCCCATTGTTTCCTGTAATTCTACTTAATTCTCCTATATATATTATTTCATATTTATTATCTGGTTTTACTTTAGTTTCATCAGTATTAGCTATATTTATTTTATTGCCTATTTCATTAGAAAACTCATTTAATTTTGCATATTCTTCTTCTTGAGAATTTGTATAATTTCCACTTGCTATTTTAGCTATATTCAATATCCCTCTATCACCTATTGTTAATTTTAATGTTATTCCTGCTAGTATTAATAATACAATTATTGTTATAACTAGTGATAGTAATGTTATTGCTTTATCTTCTTTTTTCATTTCTTTAGTTCACCTCTATTTTCGTATTTGCTCTTATTTTATAAATAATTTTTTCATTTTTCAATAGAAAATCTTTTTTTAGGTTATTGCCAATATACATAATATTTTTTATACTTATCTTCATATTACCCATCCACCATTAGGAGATATTATTTGCCCTGTTGTATATGTATCTTCCACAAGCCATTTTACACATTTTGCAATTTCTTCTGGTGTTCCAAATCTTCCCATTGGTATCTGTTTGTTTATTTCATTTATTTCTTCTTGTGTTAAATCTTTATTCATATCTGTCATAATAGCCCCTGGAGCTACTGAATTTATCCTTATTCCTGACGGTGCAAGTTCTTTTGCAAGTGATTTTGTTAATCCGTCTATTCCTGCTTTTGAGGCAGAATATGCTGTTTCGCATGATGCTCCTGTTATACCATCTATTGATGATATGTTTATTATACATCCTTTTTTATTTTTTATCATGTCATGTACTACTTCTTGTGTTGTATAGAATACTGAAGTTAAGTTTGTTTTTATTGTTTCATCCCAATCTTCATCTGTGAGCTGTGTAAACAATTTCCATTTATCTATTCCTGCATTGTTTATTAATATATCTATATTCCCAAAATTCCTTTTTGTGTGTTGTACTAGTTTTTTTACTTCTTCTCTTTTTGTTATATCTGCTTTATATATTTCTACATTGTATCCTTCTTGTTTTAGGTCTTCTTTTAGCTTTTGTGCCTGCTCTTGTGATGTATTATAGTTTGCAACTACTTTTATTCCGCTTCTTGCTAACATTTTTACTATTTCTCTTCCTATTCCTTTTGCTCCTCCTGTTACTATTGCTGTACTCATTTTTTCATCCCCTATCAATTAATATATTTTATATTTATATATTCTTTTTTTGTGAACTAATATTTTGGTTAATCGCTCAGTTTTACTACTACTATGTCATTTATTATTTTTATACTGTCTTTTTCTGGATAATTTTTCATGCTTTTGTATTCTTCTGTTTCACATATTTTGTCTCTTTCTTGATCTGTTGCTAAGTTTATATTTACTCCTATATATTCATATACTACCTTTTTCCAGCTTTCCATGTTTCCCCACCACATTGTTGGCATACCTGATATAAATCCCCAAGTTCTTTCATATATTTTTTTTGCTTCTAATGTGGTGTTTGTTTTATTTACATATTTATTGTTTGATAATCCTCCTAGAAATACTACTTTCATTTCTGGATTGTATTCATCTAAGTTTTCTATTTTTTGTATTATTCTTTCAGATGTCTGAATTGCTTGATTTTGCATTACTTTCATTGCTATGTATGATGCATTGTCTTGCCATGTATAGTTCCATATTATTACTCCACTTGCTATTATCATGATGTATCTTAATATGTTTGATAAGTTGCTTTTCGGTTGTAATTCTAGTATTCTCAAGAATATTGGTATTATATATATCATCGAGCATGCCATAAGTATATGTATATTTACATTTGGTACAATTATTTCTATTATTCCAAAACATACTGGTGCTATTGCTATTAGTGCTAGTAAAAATATTGTATTTATCTTTTTTTTGTATATTTTATTTTTTATTATAGTGTGAAATATAGCTACTGCCATTATTCCAAATACAATTATATACATTATATTTGTATGCCATATTGTGTTTGGTATCATTTCATCATTGAAATAGTAGCTTATAAAGCTTCTATAGCTTTGTGGTAATAATTCTGGTAGTTTTCTTAGTGTACTTAATCCTATTTCATTTGCTCCACTATATCCACTTGCAGGTAATTTTCTTATTAATAATGCTATATGTGATAATGCGTAAAATAGTATCATTCCTATTATTACCATTATAATATATTTTACAATATTTTTTAATATTTGTTTTTTCTCAACTTTATTTAATATATCAATTATTAATGTAGCTATGCATAATACCATTGTTACTGATATATATGTTTGATACATTCCCATTGCTAATGCTAATAATAACCCGCTAATAGGTAATGTCAATTTTGTGTTTTTATGTTTTCTTATTATAAGTACTGCAAGTGTTGCAAGTAACATACCTAGTATGTATGCATCTGAGCAATAAAAAAATGTTAGCGTTGCTGATATATTTGGTGCTACTGCAATTATTATTCCTGTTATGTATTTAAAATATTTGTTTTTAATTTCTAATACATCTATTACTAATACTACTGTTATCCCTAAAAGTATACTGCTTATTAGAGTTACAAGTATTGGAGATACTATGTTTCCTTTTATTAGTTGTACAAAGTATAGTCCAAATCTTAATAGCATTATTTCCCATACGTCTGCTTGATGATACATGCTATTTAATAATGTATCTGGTCCTGTTATCATAATGGCATAAAGCTGAAAGTGTACTATCATTGATGTAATTACTGTTACTAAAAATATTGTTATTTTTTCTTTGTTATATGGTATTTTTATATCTTGTATATCTTTTTTTAATATGTTACTCATTATGTTCTCCTTTATCCTTTATTTATTGCATAATATCACAAAAAAGTACACTTGACAAGTGTACTTTTTATGTGTAGTTAATGATTTTAATAATATCTTTTTTGCAATAGAACAAAGCCATACAGAACAGGGTTTTTATATTTTTATTTTAATTATTGTATCCAATATGGAAAGAATTGATTATCTACTGTATATTTTATTGTTCCTGAAGATGTGTCTATATTAATTTTAATGTTTATTAAAAATCTTGCTATTGATGTTTGTAAGTTATATTCTCCATCTTCTAATTTTCCAAATGCTTCTTCCCAGTTATATGTTACTTTTACTATATTGTCACTTATGTTTGTAGGATTTACTATTGCAATTTTTCTTCTTATATAGTCATTTCTTTCTGTTTTCTTTGTTAAATGTGGCGTAGATAATTTATATTCGTCTTTATATGTATTGTTATCTGTAAGTGTTAGTGTTAGCTCTGTTTGGGATATGTTATCTATTGAAATATCAACATTATCTGAATTTATATATATCCTTTTTAATATTTCTTCTGGTATTTTTTTGTTGCTTTGTTCTTTTAAAACCTTTATTTTTTTTACACCGTTCGAACTAATTATTGCTGGATTACTCTGGTCTATTATTGTTTCGTAGTCTAAATAAACTAGTATTTCTTGTCCTTGTTTTAATTTTGTATTTATTTCATCCGGTATGCCTATACTATATAGTCCTTGGTCTTTTAAGTCCATTAGCATTATACTTCTCTCATGTGGTCTTACTACTATTCCTCTTATTTTTGGATTTAGTATGCTTTCTACTATTATTGCTAAAACTGCAATTGCTATAATTATGAGCATAATAATTATTACTTTTGTTTTATTTTTCATATACCATTTCCCCTTTTTCATATTAATTATATGAATTATTTATTAAAATTTCAATAGTCTTTGCTATGATTTTAATTTTGGGTAAATACTATTTTTCCTCTATATTTACTCTTTTCGTTTTTCTTTTGGTATTTGAACTCTTTTTACTGGTTGTGGCTTATATTGTCTTTTCCTTATTTTATTTGTTATTTTGTCTTTGTTTTCTTTGATGTATTCTGCTATTTCTTCTACTGTTATTCCGTCTACTCCTGCCACTCCTTTGTTTTGATATACTTTCTTGTATGCCTTGTTTAAGTTTTCTTTGGCTAAGATTTTCTCTAAAAGTTCCATATTCTGTTTCCTCTTTCCTTTCCGTAGATAGATAAATC
>CATKFT010000172.1 GCA_949747745.1 uncultured Clostridia bacterium | reverse complement strand
TTAAGTATAATATGTTTTTTGCAACTTGTCAATACTTTAGAAAAAAATATTAAAAATTACTTAAATATATTGTATAATTTGCCCAAAAGAGATAATATATAGTATATGTAACAAAAAGAAAAATATAACAAGAAAATATGTGAATTAAAAATGAAAAGAGTAGGGGCAGGTCTCGTGTCTGCCCAAGTGAAAAGTGAATAGTACAAAATTTGCTTTTCGCAAGTTTTGAAAGGAGAAAAACTATGGAATTTTATGCAAATGAAGGTAAAAATGTAGAAATAGAAGTTAATGGACAAACCTACTTAAGACATGCAATAAAAACAAGATTTGTAAAACAAGGAGAATCATATATTGATGTATTTAAAGAATATGTATTACCAATATATGAAGAAGGAGATATAATATCAAGCAGTGAAAAAATAATAGCACTATGCCAAAATAGAATAGTAAAAAGAGAAGATATAAAAATAGGATTTTGGGCAAAACTATTATCAAAATTTGCATCACACCCAACAACAGGAGTTGGAGTAGGAGAAACAATAAAAATGCAATATGCAATAAACACAGTAGGACTATTTAAAGTATTATGGGCAAGTATAGCAAGTGCAGTGACAAAGCTATTTGGCAAAAAAGGTGTGTTTTATGAAATAGTAGGACAAGAAGTAAGTGGACTAGATGGGTTTTATGATCATGTATGGAAAGAATATGGAGACATAGGAATAAGACTTCCAGAAAATCCAGGAGCTGTATGTAATGAAATAAAAGAAAACTTGGGAATATCATGTATGATAGTAGATGCAAATGATCTAGGACAAGAAGTGTTAGGCTATTCAGATGATATAAAACTAACTAAAGAAGAGCTAAAAGGATTAATAAAAGACAATCCATCAGGACAAGGAAAAGAATTGACACCATTAATATTAATTAGGAAAAAATAAAACTAAGTAAATTAAAAATATGCTATAAATAAATCATGTAAGAATCATTTGTAAGTTTTACAGACTGTCACCTTCCTTAAATATGGAGGGTTTTTTATATTTTAAAATAAACTATTCTTGTCAAATTAATAAAAACAGTAAAAACATTAGGCAAAGGTGGCAGTCGTGCTGTGCACGACTGCGGAGATTGAAATCATAGTATTCTTAGTTATTAATTATATAATATAACAATTTTTTAAATTAAAATACCTAGAATAAGTGGAAATAATCCACAAAAACTAGGTATATAGCTTATATAAAAAATGTTTTAAGTAGTTTTTTTTAAATTATCTTCAAATTCTTCCCAAGATTTAGAAAAAACATGATTTGCAAAAGCTTCTTTTAACCCACTAATTTGTTTTAATCTTATAATCTCGTCTAATTCCATACCTAAATGTTTAGAGATTTCACTTTCAGTCCAACCATTGCTAGATAAATCAACAACAATTTTAGACATATCCATAATTTGATGAGTCCCCCTTGCTCTATTATGCCTTATAGTACTTGCCATCCTATTACTTAAATCCTTATCAATAGTAACAACTGGAATTTGAGATAAATGGAAATATTCCTTAGCACAACGAAAACGATGAAAACCATCTACAACAATATATGTATCTTTTGATGCATCATAGTATGTAACAATAGGCTGAGTATATCCATCTTCTTCAATAGAATGTTTTAAAAGTTTCATTTCAGGAGGTGCTACTTTGTTAGGATTATAGTCATTTGCAATTACTTTATCAATGTCCACCATTTTAACATTTAAGACAGGGAAAGTAATATTCTTTTTAGCCATTATTTATCACCTCGAATCATTATAAAATGCTTATAGTTATCTAAAACATTAATATATAATCCACATTGTACATAAATATCTTCATAAATTTTAGTAACAATACTAGGTTCTATACTAATTTCATTTTTTAAAGACAAAAGAAGTTTTTTTAAATAATTATCATTAACAGAATAAATATTTTTTATAACATTATCACTAACAGAAATAAAAGCACAAGGTTTTGTATCTTGATTTAAATAAATATACCAAACTTTATTATTATCATCATAAACACGGTCTTTTGTTTCTGTTTGAACAATTCTAGAACCGAAAAATTTACCCATATAATTATAAAAATTCTCCTCCTTGTTTGTCATCTTCACAATCATTTTCTATCACCTCTTTCTTAATAAAATTTAATAAATCTTTATCAGTAGAATAAGTATCATACCTTAATAAATTATCCCATTTATGAATTAGCTCTCGTAATTCCTCATCATCAGTTTTAGTTTGAGTAAAACAAAGACGTTTCATATAGAAATCATTTTTCTCAATAGCCCTTGCAATTCTTCTCCAAGAAATTACCTTCTTTTGAGTTTCAAGCTTACTATCAGCCTCATCAGGAATATCACAAATATCAATATTATCACGTTTTTTATACCAATTAGCGAATTTTTTAATTTTTCTATAATAATGTAACATTAAATCACTATTATATATACCAATACTTTCAAGCAAAAATATAGAATATTCCATCCAACTCATGAACTTTGGTTTAGAAGTTTGGAGATTGCCGAAGAGCAGAAGTTCTACAATAAATATTACCAAAGTTAACACCATTAACACGATTAACAACTTTTTCCCAAGTATCATATTCAAGAGCCTTAAATTGATCTAATCCATTTCTTTGATCATCTCCATAAGGTTGACACAAACGCTGTTCATAAATACTAAGGCCATTTTTATACATAAGCTCATAAACTTCATTATACATAAGCCCAAGGTTACTTACAGCTCCCCAAATATCATCAGCTTTCCAATCATATAAAGGATAAAAATTATAAACACTAATATACTTATCAGCAAATCTAATTTTAGTAGTCCATCTTTTTTTCTTATACATAATTTTACCATCAAAAGCAATAGTTCTAAAACGATTTAAACTCTCATCACATCGGATACCAACACCACAAGCAACCTTACCACCATATTTTTTTTGGTACCAATTAGCAAATTGAACAATAAATTCTTCAAATTCTTCACCTTTTTTAAACCAAGAAAAAGGGCAATTATTAATATTAATAGAATCTTCAGGCAAATCTCTAACCCATAATTCTCTACTTTCTTCTTCCCAGCAAATCCATTTAGGTTGTAGGATAGAAACAGCATTTCTAAGAGCCATGGGAAGAGCAATGTGATAGAAATCTCGTATTTGTGATAAAGTTTTAAGTTCATAAACATGCTTAATAGTAAGCTTATATTGAGCTTCAAAATCAATATATAAAACGTCAAATTTCCTATTTTTCTTTTTTGCAACCATATTAGCTAATTGAACCATTACAGATGAATCTTTTCCACCACTAACACTAAAATACACATTATCAAAATTATCAAAAATAAACTCTAAACGTTCAAAAGTAGCATCTAAAACATTTTTGGCTAAGTATTTCTTAGGCAATTTTTTCATCTCCAAACTCTATTACTACCATATAGTTCGCATTATTTTGATGGATATCGTACTTTTCTTCACTTGTAGGTTCATAAAAAAGTAAAGAAAAGTACAACATCTAAGTGAAACTACTTTGTGCTATTTTACTGTATAGGGGCGATGAAAATCGTCCATGTTACTTGAGCCACTTTTATATAGCGAACTTTCAAGGTATATTAACAAATAATCATGTCATTTCTATCTGGACCTGTACCAATAAATTTTATAGGAACCTTAACTATTTCTTCAATACGATTTAGATAAACTTTAGCAGATTTAGGTAAATCATTTCTATTTTTAATACCTGACAAATCACCAAAATTACCATCAAATTCTTCATAAACAGGCTCACAATTTGAAATATAAGTAGGGTTTGTAGAATAATCCCCAGAAACTTTTCCATTATGCTTATAAGCAACACATAACTTAATTTTATCAAGTTTACCAATAGTATCTAAATGATTTACGCAAAGACCAGTTAAACCATTTATACGGCATGAATACTTAAGGGCCACAAGATCAAGCCATCCGGCAACGTCTTGGACGCTTTGTAGTAGTACCATACTCATGACCAAGTACACGAATAGTATTACCAATTTCATTATCTTGTTCAGTAAGAAAAGGACCTGCACCAACTTTAGAAGAATAAGCCTTAAGAACACCATAAACCTCCCCAATATTACGAGGAGAAACACCTGTACCAGTACAAACACCACCAATACTTGGGCTAGAAGATGTAACAAAAGGATATGTACCAAAATCAATATCTAATAAAGTAGCCTGAGCACCCTCACACAAAACATTTTTGTCCTCATCTAAACTTTGGTGAATAATATTTATAGTATCTTTCATAAAAGGAGCAAGAAAATGAGCATAATCTTCATATTCAGAAATAATACTATCAGCATCTAAAGTATCATAACCAAAAGCCTGTAAAATTTTATTTTTATTATCAATATTACGTTTTGCAATTTCACAAAATTTTGGAGTAACAAAATCTTCAAACCTAATACCACATCTTTCATATTTATCGCAATAAGCAGGGCCAATACCACGAGCAGTAGTACCAATCTTATCATTACCACGAGTTTCTTCTAGTAATTTATCAAGAACAATATGATAAGGCATAATAACATGAGCCTTATTACTAATAAACAAATTATCAGTAGAAATACCAGCCTCATGTAAAGTATTAATCTCTTCTATTAAAACTTTAGGGTCGATAACAACACCATTACCAATAATAGCCTTAGTGTTAGGATTTAAAATTCCGTGATGGAATAAGGTGAAAAGCAAATTTCTTTCCATTTACAACAATGGTATGCCCAGCATTATTACCACCTGAGCAACGAACAGAAACATCAGCCCAAGTAGAAAGATAATCAATTATTTTACCTTTACCCTCATCACCAAAAAAAGTACCAAGAACGACTGAAACCTTAGACATATAAACCTCCATCTTGACATTAAAATGTCATAAAAATAATCTTTAAACTTTTTTCTTTAGAACATATTAATTATTATATAAATGTAAAAAAAAGTCAATAAATGTAGGTTTATTTTTAAAATATGTTTGAGAAAATAAAAAATACAGCCAAGACATAAAGTTTAGCTGTATTTTAAAAATTTGATTTATCTATACTAATGTTTTTTCTTATACTTACTATAGTAAAAGTTTAACTACTATTTATAACCAAGAGACTCATATAAATCTGCATTATCAGACCCACTACCAAGTATGGATACAATAAAATTACCGATTTGCTATAATGTCGTTTCTTTTTATTGCATTTTCGTTAGAGTCACATAAATACTGATATGTTATAATATATCCTCCTCCACCTACATTAGCAATTATATATCCAGTATCTAAAATGACATGCCACCCATTATCAAAATCTTGTGGAAAAGTAGCATTAATAAATTCTTCCCATGTTGTACCATTTTCTACTTCATAATCTCCATTATAACTTGTATAGTTTAATCCACTTATATTAAATTTTATGATTGTATTTTCAAATGGAATATCATATATTTCACTTACTTTTATTTCATGCTTTCTGTCTGTTGATGTTAATATTTTATCTAGTATTGTTTCTTCTCCATTATCTGATAATGTTCCATATTTATTTAGTATTTCTACTAAATTTTTTTCTGTAAATTTTCCCATGTTACCGTGTTTGAACATCTACTATATCTAGTTTTGCTTTTTCTATTATTTCGGCTCTTTCAGTTTTTATCTTAGCATCATTTGCTGTTTTAAATATACCTCTTTCTCCTAAAGTTAAACTTAATGTTACTCCTGCAAGTATTAATAAAACAATAATAGTAATCATAAGAGCTATCAAAGTTATACCTGTTTGTTTTTCATACATAGTTCTAATCATTTCACAATTCTTAAATTTGTTATTCTTTCTCATATTATATTCTTTTGCCCCTTTCATTTTTTTCTTTAGTATGCTATAATTTTTAAACAATATACTAAACATTTACTTCATGTTGACATTTTATCTTAAATAAAGAACTATGTCAACATATCACACAAAAATAGTTCATATTGTAAAAAGAGGAGAATTGTATTTATGAAACTATTAGTAGCAACAAATAATGAAGGAAAATTAAAAGAAATACAAGATATATTATCTAACTATGAAGTAATATCATTAAAAGATATAGAATTAGAAATAAAAGTAAAAGAAGATGGAGAAACATTTGAAGAAAATGCTATTAAAAAAGCAGAATATATATATGAAAAAACAAATATACCATGTATAGCAGATGATTCAGGTTTAGAAATAGAATCCCTAGGAGGATGGCCAGGAGTGTTAACTGCAAGATTTCTTGGAGAAGATAAAGCTACAAATAAATATGCAAGACAAAGAAATGAATACATACTAGAAAAAATGAAAGATATGCCAAAAGAAAAAAGAAGAGCAAAACATGTAACATGTATTGCATATTGTGATGAAAAAGGAATAAAAGTAGTAAGAGGAGAACAAGAAGGATATATTGCAGAGTTTCCTAGAGGAAAAAAAGGATTTGGATTTGATGAAATATTTGAATTAGAAAATGGGAAAACAATGGGAGAAATAGCAAAAGACGAAAAAAATATGATAAGTAGTAGAAAAAAAGCATTGGAAAAAATTTTATAAAAAGTATTGATTTTTTTCACTTATTATGCAATAATAAAACTATATTAAATTACACATGAGATAAAATATTTTATCTCAAGACAAGTTAAAACTAATAACATAAATAACAGGAGGAAATGAACATGAAAAAATGGAACATTAGGAAAATCTTTTCTGTTTGTATCAAAATTACTTTTTTATTATTAGCATCTTTAAGTGTACGGCAAATAATTTCTAGAAAAATTAATATTCAAAATGAATATCAAGAAACTATTTATTCACAAAACCAAAATTATCCAAAAAATAATTATATATATAATGATCAGGGAATTATAGACTATTCAAATACTGATTATGGATATATAATTATAAAATGTATAAAAGACACAAACAATAAAATAAAAGTAACCGTTAAAAGTCAGAAAAATGAGTATATTTATAGCATACCAAAAAATGAATGGGTAAGTATACCACTTACAGAGGGAAATGGCAGTTACACAATTAACATTTATGAAAATGTAATTGAAAGTAAGTATGCTTTAATTCTTACAGGAACATTTAATATTAAACTATTAAATGAAAATTATCCATTTTTAAATTCAAATCTATATGTAAATTTCAATAACTCATCTAAAATAGTTGAACAAGCAAAAGATTTAACTAAAAATGCAAAAACAGATTATGAAAAAATTCAGAAAATTTATAATTTTATAATAAATAACATCAGTTATGATTATGAAAAAGCACAAAATGTTAAATCTGGATATACTCCCAAACTAGATGAAATATTAGAAACCAAAAAAGGAATTTGTTTTGACTATGCAGCTCTAATGTGTGGAATGTTAAGGAGCCAAAATATTCCATGTAAATTAGTAGTAGGATATGTAGGAAATACATATCATGCATGGATAAGTGTGTATGTTAAAAAACAAGATGAAAGCATAGGAGGCATGACATATTATGATAAACCAAACTGGCTACATATGGATCCAACATATGCAACCAATAAAAGTAAAGAAGTAATAGAATATATTAATAATGGAAAAAATTATACAGAAAAATATTGTTATTAGAAAAAATTAGTTTTAACAAATGCAATTCAAATTAAATTGTAAAAAGAAAGAGCTAAAAATAAGTAATATTAAAAAATTAGCTCTTTCTTTATTTAGTTAATCCTTAGATTTTATTTTGTTACAGGATAAATGTTTAGAAGAAAAAACATTATCCAGTAGATTTATTTTGACAAAATCTATTAAAAACACTTGACAATCTCGAATTTTGTACATATAATACACTTAAAATACAAGCAATAGCAATTCTAGGAGGTACAACATACATATGGCAGAAATAAATCCACTAAATGAGCAATATATAAATATGCCAGATGAAAAAGTAATTGAAGTTATACAAGCAGGAGACAACATGGCTCTTAATTATATGATGAACAAATACAATGACCTAGTAAATATGAAAGCAAGCAAGTTCTTTATAGTAGGAGCAGAAAGAGAAGATATTATACAAGAAGGATTGATTGGGTTGTATAAAGCAACTAAGTCGTTTGATATTGAAAAACAAAACTCATTTAAAACATTTGCAAACCTATGTATAGAAAGGCAACTAATAACAGCAATAAAAACATCTAACCGTCAGAAAAACATACCATTAAATTCAGCATTTTCATTAAATCAATCAGCATATGAAGAAAATGACGATACACAAGTAATGGAAATATTAGAAACAAAAACAGTAGAAGACCCACTAGAAACAATAACAAAAAAGGAATACTATAGTTCAATAGAAAAACAAATAAATGAAAGTCTAAGTGATTTTGAAAGACAAGTATTATATTATTATAAACAAGGGAAATCATATTTAGCAATAGCTGAAAAATTAGGTAGTAAAGTAAAAAGTGTAGATACAGCAATACAAAGAATAAGAAAAAAAGCAAATAAAATAAAAAATACAATAGAAAAAGATAATAAATAATTAAAAAACAAGGTTCAGTTTAAAAAAGAAAATAGAACCTTGTTTTTTTATTACTTCTCTAAAAAAGAAAATATAAAAAATATTCCCAAAACCTTGACAAGCCG
>CATKFT010000171.1 GCA_949747745.1 uncultured Clostridia bacterium | reverse complement strand
TAACAATAACAACAACAATAACAACAACAATAACAACAACAATAACAACAATTATAATAACAATAATTATAACAATTATGATGATAATAATTGTAACGTTAATAACTATAGCAGTAGCAGCACCCCTAATAGTCATGTTAATTCAGATTCTAATAATTTTAATCCTGAAATGTTAAAAAATATTATGAATATGTTCAATAATTCTAACAATCTTAACAGTACACCTAATAATTTTAATAGTAATTTTGGTAATTTTAATAATTCCACCCAAACTGATACATCTAACCGGTTCAATACCAAATTTTGATATTAATATGTTACTAAAAATGAAATCTATTATGGATAAAATGAATACTAATAAAAATGATCCACGTTCTAATTTATTGCTTTCTTTAAAGCCTTATTTAAAAGAAAGTAGGAAAAGTAAAGTTGAGCAATATGTCCAATTATTTAATATGACTAAAATTATTGATGTCTTTAATCAAAATGGTGGTGAGAATTCAAAATGATGTTCCATTTGCCTTATTTAAATATGCCTTATTATAGTAGATCTTCAAGATATGGTTATAATTATCCTTATTATAGCTATAAAAACATACTTAACCACCATAATACCATATATAATCGGTAAATTAAATAGCAATATCCAAGATATTTGTAAATCAAATAGCGATATTCAAGATTTTCATAAATCAAATGCCAATATTCAAGATTTTCGTAAATTAAATGGCAATGTTCAAGATTTTCGCAAATCAAATAGCAATGTTCATGATTTTCATAAATCAAATGGCAATGTTACTAGTAGACAAAAAAAACAAAAACTGCAAACTTCAGAATATTTAAACTATCGGAAATTTCGAAAATACATCTACAAAAAAAAATTTTTCTTATAAATTAGAAACCGAAAATTCTTCAAACTCAAAAGAAGAAACTCCCTTATTTCAATTATTTGGATTAGATTTATATTTTGACGATATTTTACTTATTTGTTTAATGTGGTTTCTTTATAATGAAGGAGTTAAAGATGAGGAATTATTTATTGCACTTATTTTATTACTACTTAGTTAACTTATATTAAAAGGGTAACATTTGATATCTCATCAAATGTTACCCCTACTTGTCTATTCTAATATAATTTTATCTTCTTGCACATATGCATATGTCTTTTTTTCTTCCTCTTCTATTTTTTCTATTTCTTTTACAATATTTGCTATTCTTAATTGCGGAGATTCTATTCTCATTGCTGATATAATAGCTTTTTTATTGCCTTTTGCTCCAGCATGTGCTACTCCTCTTAAGTTTCCAAGAACAACTATGTTTTCACCAGCAATTACTTCAGCTCCTGGGTTTACATCTCCTATTATTACCATACTTCCTTCATATTCTAATTTCATTCCGTGAACGAAGAGATCCTCTATGAAATGTAGTAACCGATGACTCAATTTCTTCTGCAAATGCTTTTCTTATACTATGTAATCCTAATACTTTAGGGCTATCAAATTCTATTTGTACTTCTATTTCTTTTTGTATTACTTCTTTTATTTTGTCCATTTCATTATTTTTTAAAACTTTGCCTGTTACATATATTGGTGTTTTTTCATCTTGATATAGTTTTTTTAATTCTGGCATTTTCTCATTAAGACATTCTTCTATTTCTTCATATGTTACTTCCTCACTTATTTTTAATGTTATTTCTTCTTTTCCTAAAACAATTTTTACACAATTACTCATTTTCCTACTCCTTTTCTATTTTAAATATTACTCTACTATGATATTACGATTAATAAGCATAATTATATTTTTGAAGTGTAAAACCAGACAGTTTCTACTAGAAAAAACAAGGTGTTATCCCCCTTTTTTAGGAAGTTGTATGTAGAAAATTAAATATTTCACTGTCTAGAAACATATTTCAAAAGATATACTAAAAATCACTAATTTTGTAGTTCTGTAGATGGAATTGCTGTATTATCTTCATTTACTTCTCTTGTATTCATTCCAAAATATTCAGCCATAACATCACGAGCAGCACTTGCTGTATAACTACCTGAACCTCCATTTTCAACTAAAATAACAACTGCAATTTCTGGTTCATCAAATGGCGCAAAACCAATAAACCATGCATGTGCTCTTTCATTATTTGCACCAACCTGCGCTGAACCTGTTTTTCCTCCTACTTCTATATTAAAATCTTTAAAATATCTATAAGCTGTTCCACCAGACTCACTTGTAACACTTCTCATACCTTCTAATATTAGTTTCAAATTATCTGGATTTATTGTTATTCCATCATCTACATCTTCTGTAATTCCAAGCTTTTCGTTAAAATAGGTTTCATATTCTTCCTTTGGTATTTCAGTTCCATCTACACTTTTTATTGTTTTTATTAATGTAGGTTTAACTTGTTTTCCTCCATTCGCAAGCATACTTGTATATTTTGCCATCTGTATAGGAGTATATTGGTTATTTAACTGTCCTATTGCTGCTTGTATAGTATCACCTGGATTCCAGGTTTTTCCTTCTATTCTTTCATTAAGTTTTCCTGTTGCTTCTCCTTGAAGCTCTATTCCTGTTTTTTTACCTAATCCAAAATGTTTTGTATATTTTGCAAGATTATCTATTCCTACTCTTCTTCCAGTTTCATAGAAAAAGTAATTGCAAGAATGTTGTATTGCAGATGTTACATTTAGATACCCATGTCCACTTAGTTTCCAACAAGCTGGTTGATAATCTTTATAGTATGTATATCGACCTGTATCATTTATTCTAGTGCTTTTATCTATCTCTCCTGTTTCAAGACCCACAACAGCTGTTACCATTTTATATATAGACCCTGGTGGATATATTTCTTGTATAGCTCTATTTTTCATATTACTATCTTTATATGTGTTCCATGTTTCTTCATCTATTCCAAATGTAAACTTTGATGGCTCATAGTCTGGATAACTTGCCATTGCAAGTACTTCTCCACTTTTTACATTCATTACTACCATTGCACCACCGAGTGGCATTATATGCTGTTCCAAATTCTCCATTTTTAATACTTTCAATGTTAGATTTTAATGCTTTTTCTGCTACTTCTTGTAATGATGCATCTATTGTAAGAACTATGTCTGAACCTCCGAATTGCACTTTCAGCTATGCTTTCTCCTGTAATTGTTCCATCTACTGCCATATCTATTTGCTTTATTCCATCTGTTCCTTTTAGATATTTTTCTGCTATTCTTTCTATTCCTGATTTTCCATAATAATCTGTTAATGTATAACCATTGTTTTTTTCTATATCATATTCATCTTTTGATATTTTTGATGTATATCCTAATATGTGTGATGCAAGTGTTCCTTTTGGATATGATCTAACTGGTATTTCTACAACATTTATTCCTGGAAATAAATCATTTTGTTCGTTTAATATATGTACACTTTCAATGCTAATATTTTGTGCTATTGTAACTGATTTAGTTGATGAGTATCCTTCACTTGCTATTTGATAACGCATTGCTATTATCTTTCTTGTTTCTTCTATATTACTATTTTCAATACTATATTTTTCTTTAAAGCTATAAAATGCTTCTTCTGCAGATAGATTTTCATCTAATTTATTACTTTTTTTCCATTTTATTTCTCTTTCTTTATCTTTATATGTATATTCAAACGGATTTACTTTTATTGGAAAGTTGTCTATATAATTGCTGTTATTTGCTTCTAATACTTTAGCTGTTTTTAATAATGTTTCATTTAATGTATTATTATCTATCTTACTTTTATATATTTCTAAATTGAAACTTGTAGTGGTTCCTACAAGTACTGTTCCACTATTATCTGTAATATTTCCTCTTGCTGCTTTTAGCACACTTTCTCTTGTTAGTCTTGTGTTTGAAGTTTCTAAATATTCTTCTCCGTGTACTATTTGAAGGTTAAATAATTGAATTAGTAAAATAATTCCAATAATATATATAACTACTGTAATTATGTTATATCTAAGTTTTATATTTGATTGTTTATTCGACTTTTTCAAATTTCTCCCTCCTTTATAACCCCTAATTAGCGTTCACAACATCATCTTTCTTATCTTTATTTTTGTAGTTATATTAGTATACAACTTCGTTTTTAATAATACCTTGTTAGTATTTCTTTTCCTCTAAATGATTCTTCTATGTAATATCCTGCTTTTTGTAGTATTGGATATAATATTATTGTTATTATTACATTATATAATATTTCTATAAGTAGTATTTTTATAAATGGAATTATTTCTACATTTATTGATATTATCATATAATTTATTAAATACATTCCTATTTCATAAATCGCTGTTACTCCAATTGTCATTAGTATTATTGTCATTCTGCTATCTTTAGAAAAATTTTTATCTAAAAATCCTGCTGTTATTCCTATTATTCCTAACATGATTCCAGATATGCCTATTTTTTTGCTAGCAAAAAAATCTATTAAAATTCCTAAAAATATTCCTAATGGTACAGCTAATCTTTTTCCTGCAAATAACCCCAAAAATAGTATTATTATAATGAATATGTTTGGGCTTACTCCTGCTATTGTAAACCAATTAAAAAAATTTATTTGTAAAAAATATGTAATTAAAAATATGAATATTGCTGATATTATAATTATTGTATTTTTCATTATTTTGCTCCTGATTTTATTATATACTTTTGTAGTCCGCTTTTATGAAGTAATATATTTATTTTGTAATTACAAGTACAGTTTCTACTTTATCAAAATCTACTGCTGGCTCTATTATTGCAGTTCTATCTACTATGTTTTTTGTAGCTTGTATTGTCTTTATTGTTCCTATTTTTATTCCTTTTTTATATATTCCTCCCATGCCGTGAGGTTTCTATTACATCTCCTCCGAATTATGTTTGCTGTTGTTGGAATATAGGTTGCTTTTAACATTCCTTGTTCTTCTAATGTTCCTTTACAAATTATGTTGTCTCTTGAACTTGTCATTGTTCCACTTACTGTACTTGCTGTATCTATTATTGTTTGAACCTTTGCTGTATGATCTGTTACTTGTATTATATGTCCTACTAGTCCTTTTTCTGAAATTACTGTCATGTTGTTTTCTATTCCATCTGCTTTTCCTACATTTATTATGAATACTTTTGAGTAGTTGCTTATGTCTTTGTTTATTATGTATGCTGCTTTTGTTTCATAGTTTGAGTATTGTTCTGTTAGGTTTAAGTATTCTTTTAATGTTGTGTTTTCTGTTTTTACTATTTCAAATTCTCTTAATGTTGTTTCTAATTCACTATTCTTTTTTCTTAATTCTTCATTTTCTTGTTGTAATTTGCTAATGTCTGCAAAAAATGTATTGTTACCTGTTATTTTATTTTTTAAATATGTAATTCCATTTTGCATTGGCATTACTATTGTGGATACTGCATTTTCTATGTATGATAGGTTTTCTACGTTCATGTTAGATATAAATACTAGAATTATTAGTATTATTATTGTTATTATTATTCCTACTATGCTTGTTTTTTTCTTGTACATACCTCTTAACTCTCCTCCGTTTCTTTGTTACAATTCATCGTAAAAAACAATGTTGTTTTTAGAAGCCTTGTCAATTATACTGACTATCCCTTAAATAAAAGTAGCTTTTTAGTAGTCGTTTCTACGAAGTTCCTTTATAATAAAGCCTTATTTACCTAAGGGAAGTAATAGTCTATATGACTTATAGATGGTAATAGTATTCACTAATATATATATTAATTTTCTTTAAATTGTAACGTTTCTTTTGCAGTACGCTTCTAGAAGTATATCTTAATTTTTTTAAGATGCTTTATCTTCTTTTTCTTGAATTTATTAGTACTGTTTTTAGACGATCTAAATCTTCTAATGTTTTTCCTGTTCCTTTCACTACGCAATCTAATGGTGTTTCTGCTATATATACTGGCATTCCTGTTTTCGTACTTAATAGCTTGTCTAAGTTTTTTATTAATGCTCCTCCTCCTGCTAGTACTATTCCTTTTTCCATTATATCTGATGCTAATTCTGGTGGTGTTTTTTCTAATGTAATTTTTACTATTTCAACAATTTCATTAACCGATTCCTCCATTGCTGTTTGTACTTGGGTTGATGTTATGTTTAAGTTTTTTGGAAGACCTGTTGATAAGTCTCTTCCTCTTATTTCTTTTGACATTTCTGTCATAAGTGGTAATGCACATCCTATTTCCATTTTTATTTCTTCTGCAGTTGTTTCCCCTATGCTTAAGTTCATTTCTTTTTTTACATAACTTACAATGTCTTGGTCTAATTCGTCTCCTGCTGTTCTTATTGAATTACTAATTACTATTCCTCCGAAGTGATACTACTGCTACTTCTGTTGTTCCTCCTCCTATGTCTACTACTATATTTCCACTTGGTTCTGCTATGTCTAAGTTTGCTCCTATTGCTGCTGCCATTGGTTCTTCTATTAAATATACTTCTCTTGCTCCTGCTTGTATTACTGCTTCTTCTACTGCTCTTTCTTCTACTTCTGTAATTCCAGATGGAACACCTACTACTACTCTTGGTTTTCCTACATTATATTTTTTACATACTTTAGCTATTATGTTTTTTAACATTAGTCCTGTTGCTGTAAAGTCTGCTATTACTCCATCTTTTAATGGTCTAACTGCTTTTATTCTTTCTGGTGTTCTTCCTAACATTTCTTTTGCTTCTACCCCTGTTGCCACAATGTTTC
>CATKFT010000170.1 GCA_949747745.1 uncultured Clostridia bacterium | reverse complement strand
ATTGATTGGATGAGCTATATCTTTGAAATCTCCGTTTGGAGTTTTTCTACTTGGCATAGCTATAAATAATCCATTTTGACTTTCGATAACTTTGATATCATGAATTACGAATTCATTATCGAATGTTACAGAAGCAACAGCTTTCATTCTGTTCTCTGAATTTACCTTTCTTAAACGTACATCTGTTATTTGCATTTTGTGCACCCACCTTCCAATGTTTTTAATATTTCGTACTCTTATGTACAAATATATTATTCGGCATAAATCTTTTTTTTCCTTCTTTTTTTTACAAAAAGAAGATTTTTTATTAATCTACTTTAATTATGCATATTTTTAACATTTTTTATACATAATACATAAAATAATATTGAAAAAAAAGTGTTTAAAGTATATAATTTTGTTTGAATTAAAATAAAAGGGGCGAATTGTTTTGGCAAATCTTGATAATATTATAAAATATAAGCATATACATATGATTGGAATTGGTGGAGTTAGTATGAGTGGTATTGCTGAAATATTACATCATTTCGGTTTTGATGTTACAGGAAGTGATGCTAATTCTTCTGAAATTACTGATAAATTAATAAAAAATGGTATCAAAGTTTCTATTGGACATGATTTAGTAAGTCTTCAAAAAGCAGATGCTGTAGTTTTTACTGCTGCTATTTCTAAAGATGATAAAGAGATGTTAGAGGCCAAAAAACTTAATATTCCATTAATAGAGCGTTCTGATTTTTTAGGTGAACTTACAAAAGCTTTTAATAACACTATTGGTGTTTCTGGTACACATGGAAAAACCACTACTACTTCAATGGTTTCTGTATGCTTTTTAAAAGCAAATCTAGACCCTAATATTCAAGTTGGAGGAATTTTAAATCAAATTGATGGTAATTATAAAATTGGTAATAGTGAATATTTTATAATTGAAGCATGTGAATATGTAGAAAGCTTCTTAAAATTTAGACCTAAAGCAGAAATTGTATTAAATATAGATGATGATCATTTAGATTATTTTAAGACTTTTGATAATATAAAAAATGCTTTTATAAAATATGTAAAACTACTTCCAAGTGATGGAATACTTGTACTAAATGCAGATGATGAAAATTGTTTAGATTTAAAAAATCATACACTTTCTTCATTTATTACATATGGACTTGATAACCCAAATGCAAATTTTACTGTAAAAAATATTTCATTTAATGATAATGGTTATCCTTTATTTGATGTTTATAAAAACAATCAGTTTTACTCTAATATTCAGTTGTCAGTTGCAGGACGACACAATATTTTAAATGCACTTGCATGTATTAGTTTATGTGATTATTATGGAATTAGTAGTGATATTATTAAAAATGCATTACTAGAATTTACAGGTGCACATAGACGTTTAGAATATAAAGGTAGTTATAATGATATTCCTGTATATGATGATTATGCACATCACCCAACAGAAATAAAAGCCACTTGTAATGCTTTATATAATAAGAAATTTAACAAAGCATGGGTTATTTTTCAACCACATACTTATTCAAGAACTAAAAATCTATTAAATGAATTTGCAGAAAGTTTAGCTGGATTTGACAATATAATAATAACAGATATTTATGCAGCAAGAGAAAACAACACTTATGGTGTATCAGCAAAAGACATTGCTGATAGGCTAAATTCATCAAGAAAAACAAATTGCAAATATATTTCAGATTTTAATGATATTGTTAAATATGTTAAAGAAAATGCAAAACCTAATGATATTATTTTAACTTTAGGCGCTGGAAATGTAACAGATATTGGTCCTATGCTATTAAACTAACTAAATCAAGCATATGAGGGCTTTAATAACAGAACTATCAATAATGATGTAATATATTAACTTTTGTAATAAAACTACGGATGCTATATGTTGAAAAACTCTCCCTCCATTAGCATCTTTTTGATGTAATGTAAAAAATCAAATATATTACTCCATTGAAGCAAACTGCAAAAGATACAGATATCGACTAATAATTTACATCTTCTAATATATCTTCTACACATGTAATACATTTAGCTCCTTGTTTTATTAATTCATTTGTACCATAAGAATTATCACTTTTAATATTTCCGTGGTACTGCAAATATGCTTTTTCCCTGTTCTAATGCAAAATCTACTGTTATTAATGTTCCACTTTTTTCTTTCGCTTCTACTATAACTACTCCTTTGCTTAATCCACTAATAATTCTATTTCTTGCTGGAAAATTCAATTTATTGGGTTTTGTACCAATTATATACTCAGAAAGAATTAGTCCTCCTGTTTTTATTATTGCATCATGTAAAAAAATATTTTCTTTTGGATAAATACTATCAAGCCCATTTCCTAAAACAGCTATTGCTTTTCCTCCTCCTTTAATACATCCCATATGAGAATAACTATCAATTCCTTTTGCTAATCCACTTATAATACAAATTCCATTTTTAGCTAACTTATATGAAATTTCATAGCTCACATCTTTTCCATATTTTGTACAATTTCTACATCCAACCATTGCTATTATTTTATTATTGTTAATTAGTCTTCTATTTCCTTTATAATACAATATTACAGGGGCATCATAAATATGTTTTAGCACATTTGGATAATCATTATCTAATATATTAATTATTCCTATATTATATTTTTCCATATAATCTATATATTTATCTAACCCATATCTATATTGTAT
Source organism: uncultured Clostridia bacterium (assembly GCA_949747745.1). The sequence continues at coordinate 8,435 of CATKFT010000170.1, read as the reverse complement.
ATTTAAAATTTGATTTGCAAGACTTTCTCCTATTCCTTTAGTTTTTATTAGTTCATCTTTTGATAAATTCCAAATTTTTTCTGGTGTTTTATATATTTCTAATAACTGCTTAATTTTAATAGGTCCTATTTTTTCAATTCTTGATAACCATATCCAATATTTTTTATCATCCATATACTCTCTTCCTTTCTATTTCATTTCGCTACTCGTAATGCTCATATATATTTTTTTTCCATGCCTTATGACTGTCTGTAGTTTCATTACAAAAATTAAATATATTACTTCCTCATATTAGTTTTATTTATAATTCTCATAATTTTTTGCAATACAAAAGAGAGCTAATAATCGCTCCCTTTTCGATTTTACTTTTATTAAACTTTATACTGCCCCCACAATTATAAAATTTAATTTTTATTTAATTCTTGACTTTGCCGATTTTACCACATTTGCCATAAGCATTGCAACTGTCATTGGTCCTACTCCACCTGGTACTGGTGTTATATATGACGCTTTTTTTGATACTCCTTCAAAATCTACATCTCCTACAATATGTCCTTCATCATCTCTATTAATTCCAACATCAATTACAACCGCTCCCTCTCTTACCATGTTTGCTTTTATAAAGTTAGCTTTTCCTAATGCTGCAATTAATATATCTGCATTTTTAGTTGTCTCTTCCAAATTTTTAGTTTTAGAATGACATATTGTAACTGTTGCATTTTTATTTAATAAACATTGCATTAACGGTTTTCCTACAATATTGCTTCTTCCAACAATAACGGCATGAGCTCCTTCAAGTGGAACATTATATGCTTCTAGCATTTTTATAATTCCATATGGTGTACAAGACACAAAGCAATCTTGATTTAAACTAAGTTTCCCAACATTTATTGGATTAAATCCATCAACATCTTTCTTAGTTTCAATTTCTTTAAATGCTTCATTTATATCTAACTGCTTTGGTAATGGACTTTGTAGTAAAATTCCATGAATATTCTTATCAACATTTAGAATATGTATTAAATTTAATAATTCTTCCATATTAGTATTTTCATCTAATAAATATTCTTTATAGTCTATACCAATTTCTTCACAAGCCTTAGATTTATTTTTTACATATATCTTTGATGCTTTATCTTCTCCTACCATAATGACTGCAAGTCTTGGATTAATCCCTAATTTCTTTAATTCTTCAACATCTTTTTTTAGATTATTACGTATATTCCCGAGCAAGTGCTTTTCCATCTATTAACTCCATATTTTAGCATCCTTTCTTTTCCAATCAATAAAACGTTTTTTTATATTTTACATTAAAGATATTATTTTTTCAAGATATATTTTTAATTATCTTAAAATATATGTTAATATTCAAACTATAAATTATTTTACTTCATAAAAGCATAATGCAAAAGGCTACTCTAGTTACTATTCACAGTTGCTTCTTAAAATCTGCTCCTTCTTGTTTGATGTACTTTGTACTATAAATGGATATAAATTGTAACATTTAAGGGAACAAATATTTTTTGTTGGGACATTTTCTCATTTCTTTACTTAAGACATTATCACATTTCTTTCATAAATATATTTAATTTTTTATAGACTAGACTTTTTTTTATATTTTGTGTATGATATAATCTATAAAAAATAAAATAATCTATGGAGGTAATTCAAATGTCAAAAATTTTTAATATTATCATTTTACTAGTTGCTTTTATTCTACTATTTCCTAATTTTATACAAGCTGTTGATGTTAACATGAATTTAAGCAACACTTCATCAAACAATGTTTCATCAAGTAATACTTTATCAAATAATACTTATTCTAACACTTCTTTAAATTCTGAAAATTCTATAAATACTAATACTTCACGGAACTTACTCTTCTAATAGTGGCAGTGTTAGTACTTTAGGCTCTCTTCCTGAAGCAGAACTTGGACTTAGTAATATTTTAAGTATTATTTTAATCGTAATAGGCATACTTTTAATTTTACTTGCAATTGCAATTATTATTCGTTTAAAACATTAAATTTATAAAAACTTTACTTTATTAAATTTTTTAGTTAGTATTTATATTTACCAAATTTACTTAAATAACACTTTTCTTCAACAAGAAAAAAATTACTGTATTACTATTTTTTAGTATTACAGTCTTTTTTTTTTATGTATTAAATTGTCGAAAAATATTCATACTATAAATGATTGAAAAATCAAATTTAAATAGGAGGTTTATATTATGACAAAGAAAATTTTTGCTTTAATTATTGGTGTTTTCTTAATACTTACTACATCTTGTGTATTTGCTGCAAATAATGAATTTAGTGATTCTATGAATAAATCTGGTAATACTATAAAAAATGTAGTTGGTGGTGCTGAAAATGTTATAGAAGGTGCAGGTAGTGCTATAGGTACTGGCATTAGAGATTTAGGAAATACTTTTGCAGATGGTGCTGCTAGAGTTACAAATAATGGTAATACAAGAAATAATGGATATCAAACAACAAGAACTGCAACAAATCCTACTACTAATAATGGTACTTTTTTAGGAATGAATTCTACTACTTGGACTTGGTTTGTTTTAGCAATAGCAACAATTGCTATTGTAGGTCTTGTTTGGTATTATGCAATGCAAAATAAAAATGAATATAACAATAATCATTAACAAAATTTTAAATCTTGTTTTTCATAATAATCAAAAAATAAGATTTAAAATTACAGTTGCAGACTTAGTCTTGCATATGTTATAATGGTTTCATAAAAAATATTATAACAAGGGCGATTTTTGTCGCCCATACATAATAAAAGGAGTTACATATGTCAATAATTGCCAAAAACCCTACTGCAAAACATAATTATACAATTGAAAATACTTTAGAAGCTGGAATTGTTCTATCTCGGAACAGAAATAAAATCTATTCGTTCTGGAAAAGTTAATTTAAAAGACAGCTATGCTATTATAAAAAATGGTGAAGTATTTATTTTAGGTATGCACATAAGTCCATATGAGCATGGTAATATATTTAACAAAGACCCTTTAAGAAGCAGAAAACTTTTATTAACTAAACGTGAAATTAATAAACTTATTGGTCTTACTAAACAAAAAGGTTATACTCTAGTTCCAATTTCTCTATATTTTAAAAGAAGCTTTGTAAAGCTTGAACTAGGTATTGGAAAAGGTAAAAAATTATATGATAAACGTCAAGACTTAGCAAAAAAAGATGCAAATAAACAAATTGCTTTTAGTTTGAAAGAAAAAAATCGTTAAATTATTTTATATAAGGCGAGCAATGCTCGCCACTATATTTTAAACTTCTGCTTTATTTCTATTTGACATGTTTTACTAAAACTTTATCATCTTTTGCAACAATTTTAGCTTTTTCTCCAACTTTTAAGTTTCCATCTAATATTTCTTCTGCTAACCTATCCTCTACTTCATTTTGTATTGTTCTTCTTAAAGGACGTGCTCCATAAGCTTTATCTATTCCTTTTTTTGCAATTAATTCTTTTACTGTTTTATCTATTTTAATTTCTATATTATTGTTATTTTTCATTCTTTCTATTACTTCTTTTAACATAATTTCAATAATACTTTCAATTTCTTCATTAGATAATTTATGAAATACTATAATTTCATCTATACGGTTTATGAATTCTGGTCTAAACTGCCTTTTTAATTCTTGCATTACTTCTTTTTTAGTTTCTTCATGCTTTTTTTCCTCATCTTTTTTGCTATCTTCATTTACATTAGTAAATCCTAACGTCTTTGTATCTGTAATTAATCTTGCACCTACATTTGATGTCATTATTATTACTGCATTTTTAAAGTTTACTGTTCTTCCGAGTAGCATCAGTTAAACGTCCATCTTCTAAAATTTGAAGTAACATATTCATAACATCTGGATGAGCTTTTTCTATTTCATCAAATAATATTACACAATATGGTTTTTTACGTACTTTTTCAGTTAATTGTCCACCATCATCAAACCCAACATATCCTGGAGGGGAACCTATTAATTTAGATACAGAATGTGGTTCCATATATTCAGACATGTCTACTCTTATCATTGCATTTTCATCTCCAAAAAGTGCTTCTGCAAGAGCTTTTGCAAGTTCTGTTTTCCCAACACCTGTTGGACCTAAAAATATAAACGAACCTATTGGACGTTTTGGGTCTTTTAATCCTACCCTTCCTCTTCTAATTGCTTTTGAAACAGCACTTACAGCTTCACTTTGTCCTACTACTCTTTCATGCAACTTTTCTTCTAATTTTCTTAGTTTTTCATTTTCATCTTCTGTAAGTTTTTTTGCAGGAATTTTTGTCCAATTTGCGATAACTTCTGCTATATCTTCTTCTGTAATTTCAGTTACACTTCTTGTATTTTTATTATTCCACTTTTCTTGCTCCGTTTTTAACTTTTCTCTTAAATTTTTTTCTTTATCTCTAAGTGATGCTGCTTTTTCAAATTCTTGAACACGTATTGCCTCTTCTTTTTCACTTTTTGAATTTTCAATTTCTTCAGATAATTTTTTCAAACTTTCTGGTTCTGTATATGTTCTCATTCTTACATGGGAAGCCGCTTCATCTATTAAATCTATTGCTTTATCTGGCAAAAACCTATCATTTATATATCTTACAGATAATGTAACTGCGGATTTAATTGCATCATCTGTTATTTTTACATTATGATGTGCTTCATATTTATCTCTAATTCCTTTTAGAATTTCTATTGTATCATCTTGATTTGGCTCTTGTACTGTAACTGGACTAAACCTTCTTTCAAGTGCTGCATCTTTTTCTATATATTTTCTATATTCATTTAAAGTAGTTGCACCAATTAATCTAATTTCTCCTCTTGCAAGAAGTGGCTTTAAAATATTTGCTGCATCTATTGCACCTTCTGCTGAGCCTGCTCCAACTATTGTATGAATTTCATCAATAAATAAAATTACATCTCCTGCTTTTTTTACTTCATTTAGGCATTTTTTAATTCTTTCTTCAAAATCTCCTCTATATTTTGCTCCAGCTACCATACTTGATATATCTATAGAAACTACACGTTTATTTTTTAACATTTCAGGTACATCTTCTAATGCAATTTTTTCAGCAAGTCCCTCTATTACAGCTGTTTTTCCAACACCTGGCTCACCTATTAAGCATGGATTATTTTTTGTTCTTCTTGAAAGAATTTGTATAACCCTTTCAATTTCATCTTTTCTTCCAACAATTGGGTCTAGTTTTCCATCCATAGCTTGTTTTGTAAGATCTGTACCAAATTGATTTAATGTAGTTGTTTGATTAAAACTTCCTAATTTTTTCTGGTTATCCTGAATTTTCTTTTGGCTACTTGGTGTTTCTTCTTCATTTATAACTTTTATAATTTCATTATATAGTTTTCCGAGAATCGATATTTAAATCTAACATAATTCGTACAGCAATACTATCTCCCTCTCTCATAATTCCAATCAAAATATGTTCTGTTCCTATATAATCAGAGCCAAGTTTTCTAGCTTCACGAAAAGCATTTTCAATTACTCTTTTAGTTCTTGGAGTAAATCCTACTGTTCCATTTTCTTTTGGATTTTCTTCTTTTCCAATTAATTCTATAATATCAGCATATACTGCTTCTGGAGTTATGTTTTGGTTTTCTAATACTTTATATGCAACTCCGCTTCCTTCTTTAACAAGACCATATAAAATATGTTCTGTTCCAATATAATTATGCCCAAGCTCAATTGCAACTTCATTTGCAATTTCAATTGCTCTTTCAGCGCTGTTTGTAAATTTATATGTCATTTAAAATCACCTTTCTTTCTAAAATTTGACTTTTTATGTTTCCTCAATAATTTGTTTTATTACTTCTGCCCTTTTTATGTCTCTTTTGTAAGCATCTATTTTTTCTCCTAAGTATTTTTGTAAATTTGCTGGCTTTGAATAAAGTATCATTTTATTTACTTTTAAATCATCTAATTCTTTTATTATGCCCATATCTACCCCAAGCTTTATGCTTGATAACAAATTACTTGCTTCTTCTGAAGATATTTTTTTACAGTTTGTTAGAACTCCATATGCTCTATATGTCTCATCTTCTAGCTCTATTTCCTCTTTTGCAAGAATTTTTCTTGCAAGTCTTTCTTGTTCTATAATTTTCATAGTTATTTGCTTTAAGTTTGTAATAATTTCTTTTTCTGAAATTCCCAGTGATTGCTTATTTGAAATTTGATACATATTTCCACAAGATTTTGTCCCCTCTCCATATACTCCTCTTATATTCATACCAAAATTATTAATTGCTTCTAGTATTTTTTGTATATTACCTGTTTTTGCAAGACCTGGCAAATGTACCATAACAGATGCTCTTAAACCTGTTCCAACATTTGTTGGACATGCTGTTAAAAAACCATATTTTTCACTATATGCATAATCTAAACTTTTTGAAAACTTATCATCTATTTCTATTGCCAAATTCATTAAATTATCAATATCGAAACCTTCTCCTAAAATTTGTATACGAAGATTGTCTTCTTCATTTATCATAACAGATATATTCTCATCATCATTTATTAACATACTACCTAGTTCATCTTTTTTTAATGCAAAATTTGGACTTATAATATGCTTTTCTACTAAACTCATTTTAGTAATATCATCTATGTCTTTTAATTTAATAAACCTAATTCCATAACCTAAACTTGGCGTTATATCTTTTATTTTTTCTTCTACTTTTTCTAACTCTTCTTTTTTAGATTTATTAACAAAAGGATATTCTTCTAAATTTCTTGCAAGCCTAATTCTTGAACTTACTACAACATCTGATTCTTTTCCATTATGTAAATACCAATTTAACATTCATTTTACCTCCTATTATTTTTTATAAAAACTACAAATGTATTCTATGCTTATAGTCTAAGGTAATTAAACTCAAACCTTATACATCTTTATTTTCAGTTACTACTATCAAATAACTTATCTTTTTTCCTTAATATTAGTTTTTTTCTAATTTTTTAATTTCATCTCTTATTATTGCTGCCTCTTCATATCTTTCTTCTTGTATTGCTATTTTTATGTCCTGTTTTAGTTTTTCTAATTTTTGATTATTTATATGTTTCTTATTTTCTTCATTTTCATTATTTTTTTCATTTGTCTTTCTAGAAGAACAATTTTCTTTCATAGTTTCTAGTTCATAATTAATTTGCTTTTTATTTTTTGCTTCTATTTTTCTACCTATATGCCTATTTCCTGCTTGAATATTTTTTAGTATTGGATCTAATTTTTGTGAAAATATTTCATAACAATTTTCACATCCAAATTTACCTGTGTCTATAAATTCATCATATGTCATACCACATTTATCGCATAATATTTTTTCTTGTTTTATAAAACTTGGTAAAAATTCTTTTTCATCTTCAAAAAAATCTCCTAAAAAACTTGAAAAGTTAATTGGCATACTAAAATCTAATTGTTCTATTCCTAATTCTTTACTACACTTTTCACAAAGTATCATTTCCTTTTTTACTCCATTTACTATACTTGTATATCTAACATTTGCCTCATTTTCTCCACAATTTTGACATAACATAAAAATCAACTCCTTTTTATAATTATAGTTTTATTTAACTAACACTATATTACTAGATTTCCATTTTATATGCGAATATATTATTATTAAACTTAATTTTCTTACCTAATATACTGTTCTATTCTATTAAATTTAATAACATATTTTTAAATATATTTGCTCGTAATTTATCTTTTATATTTACTTCAACAGTTAATACATTATCACTTGTTGCTACTTTTAAAAGTTTTGCCTCAATTTCTGTAATTATTCCATAAGATAAAAAATTACTTATATATATATCAACTTCTCCTGCTGTAATTTCATCATCTAAATTTGCTATAATATGCATTAAATAATTACTTTTTGTAATATCTACTTTTTTTATTCTAATATGTCCCCCGTCCTCCACGTTTACTTTCTACATAATAGCCGAGTGACGGTTTGAATCTTGTTTGTATAACATAGTTTATTTGCGATGGAACACAGTTAAATTGCTCTGCAAGTTCATTTCTTTGTATTTCTATATAATCATCTTCATCTTTTAATAGTTCTTTTATAAATTCTTCTATTACATCAGACATCCTCATTTTTATCTCATCTCCTATTTATAATATGTCTTATTATATAAATTTAAAAAATAATGTTTACATTAATACTAATTTCATAAAATGTGCACTTTTAAAAATACAAACTCTTCTTTTAGAGCATTTAAGTAAATAGTATTGTTACTGTTTGCACTTTTCTGACTTTGACTTTCTTTGACCTACATTTATATTATATAGGATTTATTTATAAATTCAAATAAATCCTATTATAGTATATTCTCATTTTAGTTTATTTATTCTAATTATTTAAATAAATATTTATCTTTCTCTTTTT
>CATKFT010000169.1 GCA_949747745.1 uncultured Clostridia bacterium | reverse complement strand
TGTCCGTTTAATTTTTTATATCAAATATTAAATTATTTTTCATTAAATTTATTACCTCTAAAAAAACATTAATAACTTAGTTTTTAGAATTTTGTTTCCTGTTCAAGAAAATTTTATGGAAAGTTTAGAAGCTTAATCAGTTAACTAAAAGAAACCAACTAATGCAATTGCATCAGTTGGTTTCTTTTAGTTTTACTGTTTTTTACTTGAATAGAAATATTACTCCTTAATTCCCATGTTCTTCACAATAACCTTACGAATAAGGTCAATAGGAATAATCATAAAGGCAATGAGAATAACCGCAAGCCAATTTTTGATTGTTAATGGAGTGGTTCCAAATACCTTTCCGCCAATCTGAATAATGATTACCTGAATTACTGCTACCGCAGACATAACCAAAATAAAGTTATGGTTTTCTGTGATATGTTCAAACAGGTTCATGCTCTCAGTTCTGGCATTAAGGCTGTTCCAAATGATAGCCATGATAAAAGTAGCAAACATGAAAGTTCTGACAACATTGATTTCTGTGCTTCCAATCAAATTGTGAACACCAAAAATGTTCTTCAGAATACCAAGACATATGATAGTGATAAATATACCACCAGCCAAAATACTACTCTTCAAATACCCATTAAGAATATCTGCTGTACGAGCAACAGGCTTTTCTCTCATATAGTTCGCTCTTGCTGGCTCCTGACCAAATGCAATGGCTGCTAATGTGTCCATAATCATATTAATCCAAAGAATCTGAACAATTGTGAACACCTCTGTCCAACCAAGGATAGGTCCAAGCACAGCCGTAAAGACTGTACTTACATTTACTGTTAACTGGAAAATAATGAACTTCTTAACGGATTTACTCATCGTACGACCATACATGATTGCATCTGCAATTGAAGTCAAACTATCATTCAAAATGATAATATCGCCTGCTTCTTTTGCGACTTCTGTACCAGAACCCATTGCAAAGCCTACATCAGCCTTATGTAAAGCCGCTGCATCGTTTACACCATCTCCAGTCATACCTACGACTTCTCCAATCGAACGGCTTACTTCAACGAGTCTTTCCTTATCGGAAGGAATCGCCCTTGCAACAACTTTCAAATTCGGAAGAACCTTGATAAGTTCTTCGTTAGACATCTTCGCCAATTCATCATGGGTAATGCATATATCAGTCGGTTTTGTAATCAAACCAGCTTCTCTTGCAATTGCCCTTGCTGTAGCCAAAACATCACCTGTTACCATTGTAACCTTAACACCAGCCCTCATCATCTTATTGACAGAACCTTTAACATCCTTACGGACATCATCTCTGATTGAAATCAGAGCAACGAAGGTTCTCTCTTCATCACATTCTTTCACAATAGCAATAACGCGCATTGCTCTCTCAGTCTGTGCATCCCATGTTTCCTTTAGCTTAGCCATGATGCTATCAGACATATGGTTCTTATTTCCCTCCTTGTCGATATAACTAGTACACCCCTTCATAATAATATCTGGAGCACCTTTCAGGTACTTAACTCCATCAGGCATTGTTACTGCTGCATACTTGACTCTGGAATCAAATGGTTCGCTACTGGCAACAATGCTCTTGTCAATCTTAACACTGTTTTCAACAGCAAGATAAGTAAGAAGAGCACGGTCAGTATCATTAGAACCAATTGCTTTTCCTTCGCCACTAATAGTTGCATCGTTGTTAACTCCTGCACCAATGGCAACATCCTTCTTAACTGCTTCACAAATGTCTACAAACGATTCATAAATTAAAGAATCTCCAGTAATGACATTTGCAACAGTCATTTTGCCATTCGTTAAAGTACCTGTCTTGTCGGTGTAAATATGTGTCAGATACCCCGCTGTTTCAATAGCTTTCGGATTCTTAACGTAGATATGTGCTTTCAGCATTTTGCCTACATTTAATCCTTGAACAAGCGTGTTCATCAGTGGCAATCCTTCTGGAACAGCCATAACAATAATAGAAACACCCAGTACAAGACTACTTAGGATAAGGTAAGCAATGTTACCAACAGTGTAGTGAGACATATTAATAAGTCCCAAAACTACATTGATAACTGCTGCTGCGCCACCTCCACAATATCCGAAGATACCAATACCTTTTGCAAGCCGGTCAAGTTTTTCCTCAGAAGGAGTCTTGCTTTCATCTTTCTCCTGTAAGGATACATTGATTGTTCCCAAAACTGTATTGTCTCCAACATCAGTTACCTGCATAACAGCAGAACCAGAAGTGACAACACTACCGCGGAAGCACTTAAACTTCGTAAACAGGTCATCATTACTGGGAACATCATTGTCTCCCAGTACAATCTTTTCAGCTTCCCTGCTTTCTCCATTAAGAGCTGCCTGATCCACTTTTAGTGAACCATCAATCAAAATACCATCTGCAGGAATTTTGTCTCCTGGCTGCAAATAAACGCAGTCGCCCCAAACAATGTCGTTGATAGACAATTCGACCAGCTTACCATCACGGTAAACTTTTACCTTGATTTGACTTGCCTCACGCTGAAGTGCCTGAGCTCCGCGGTCCTGTTTGTAATTAATATAAGTCCCGATAAAGGAAACAGCCACGATAACGATAAAAATCGCAACAGCACTAAACCAGTCATCGGAGCCCATATCCGGCCAAATCTGGCCAATCACATAAAAGACCACCTCGAGAGCAAGAGCAACCATCAGGATTTTTAACCATGTATCCTGCAATGCTTCCTTAAACATATCCCAAAAGGACTCTGCTTCCCGCTGAGTAAGTTCATTAGAACCTTTTGCCTTGTTTTCCAAGGCCTGCTTTGTTGTTAAACCAAATGTTTTCATAGTGTTACCTCCTTGAATGTATTGTTTTTTGTTACATTGGTTTCTTTGTTGCTAAATTAAATTGATTCTACATTTTCCCCTCCTTGCTTTTTCTATTCAATTGTGAATGTGCAACATGTATATTAAATGATATTACTACCATATAATATACTAAGTTGTATGAACAGTTTCACTTTGTCACACTTTAGACTGTGCAACAATAAAAACATTTCGTACGTTACATATTATACCATAATGTGTAATTTATGTCAATTATATTTGTTGACATAATCTTTTTTATTATGCCATATATTAGAAAAATCCCCGCAGAGCATCTTATACTGCTTTTGCGGGGATCCTTTATAATGATTTATTCAGCTTTCTTTTCATCCTGCTTTTTTTCGTTTTTGCGTTCCTTCTTTAACTTGAAGTAAACATCAATACCAGCAACAGCAAAAAGAATAGCATACATTCCTAAGATAAACACTGCTTTTTGCATATATTGTCCTCCTTAATCTAAAGAACCATCATTATAATAGTTACTAAACCATCCCATCTTTATAAGATGGTTTACACCTTTTTACTGCAAATTGTTAATTCAATTTTGTATACTTAACAATTGCATTTTTGAGTTCAGCTTCGTTAGCACGAAGCTGCTTAGCACCTTCTTCTCTGGATGTAATAGCTTTCTGTGCAATCTCATACGATCCACTTAGTGAATCAATCAGATTCTGGTTTACAGTATTGATAGTTTCAATATCAACCACACCTCTTTCAACTGCCTGTGCTGCTTCTAAAGCAAGCTGCTTGTTCATCTGAGAATTTCTAATTAACATTGCATTGGTTGCATCCTTAACTGCATTTACTGCATTAAGACCTTCCTTAACTACCTGCATACCAAGAGCAATAGCCATCTGTGACTTCCAAAGCGGAATTGCTGTAACAATAGTTGTCTTAATACTTTCAGAAAGTTCGTCAGCACTCTTTTGGATATTTCTGATCTGTGGTGCCTGTTGGATTGCCATAGTGCGAGTCAACTTTAAATCATAAAGTCTTCTCTCAAATCTAATGATATCATCGTTAAAATCTGATACTTTTTGCACCTCCATCAGGTCACCAGATGATTCCGCTTCTTGTTGCATTACAGTCAACTTCTGTTTTTCTTCTTGTAAAGCCTGTTCTCCCGCATAGATAACCATTGTAAGAAACTCATACATATAATGATTTTCATCATACATGACCTCAAAATTTCTAGAGACCTGTCCTAATGCAAAATCCTTCTTTTGCAATTCCTTTACAACAGTTTCCATATTGTCTGCTAAAGACTTATACTTAGTCTGCAATGTCTGAAGCTTGGACTTCTGCTTTCTTAAGAAAGCTAAAAATCCAGAATTTTCCTTATCACAGGCTACCTTGTAGCCGTTAATGTCTCCAATAACTTTTGTAAGTAATTCACCTGCTTCTCCTACTTCAGTTGTTCCTACACCTTGCAAGACAGAATCAGAAAATTTTCCAATTGAAGCCTGTTCTTCTCTGCCATATGCAATAATTTTTCCTTTATCGTGTATGTCGATTGTTGACTTCAAGTCTGCTACCTTCTGTGCAAGTTCATGAGTCATTCTCTGTGCATAAGTTGCAGGTAAGGAAAGTTCCATCTGCATTGCCATTTCTTCCATGCCTTACTCCTCCTTAAAGAAGAGCACCCCACCTGCATAGCAAATGGGGTGCCAATTCTCTTGTTACTTAGCTATGCTGCATATTCTTAATCTGCAACATCAATGCCATACTCACGGCAGAGGTCAGCCAATTCCTTGACATAGCCTTCGCCCACAGCCCTGAACTTCCAGTCACCGGAAGCTTTGTAAATCTCTGCAAACACAACTGAAGTCTGGATAGAAAAATCCTCTCCGAGGTCATATCTCAGAATCTCCTCATTGTTCTCGGTATTGACAATACGGATAAACGCATTATCCACCAGCCCAAAATTCTGGCTTCTTGCCTTTGCGTCATAGATGGTAACTACAACAACGATATTCTCAACATTATCAGCAATATTGCTGAATTTGATGAACGCCTTCTCATCATCACCGTCCCCAGCGCCAGTGCGGTTGTCGCCAGAATGCTCAATCGCCTTTTCCGGATCTTCGAGATTGTGGTAGAAAACCATATGTTTCTCATCCACACAACGCTTGTTTTTATCACACTCGAAAATCACAAGATCAAGGTCAAATTCTGCACTGCCCTGATATCTGTTGGTATCCCAACCCAGTCCAATCATAGCCTCTTTCAGCCCAGTGTCCTTAGTCAGGTTAACCCGACCGCCTTTAGTCAATATTACTGCCATTTTAATTTCCTCCTGTTAATAATATTTTTTTGTAAAGATGTGCAGTTACCTGTTGCACTTCATTGCAACCATTTCATTGATGCCCCTGACTTTAACGCCTTCGCCGATTGCCTTGAATTTCCATTCGCCATTGTGGCGATAGATATCCGCAACAAAAATTCCAGTTTTGCCGTCAAAATTGCCATCTACATCATAGCGTACCAATTCCTTGCCAGAGTCCAAATCTGAAGCATGAACAAAGCAATTGTTCACTTTGCCAAAATCCTGCTTTCTATTATAAGCAGAGTAGATGTTGATAATGACCGCAAGCTTTCCAATATTCGCAGGAACTTTGTCCAGCTGAATTTCGATCTGCTCGTTATCACCATCGCCACCTCCAATCAGATCGTCCCCATTGTGCTTGATTGCACCAGAACGGTGCTCCAAATCATTATAGTACACAATGCTTTCACAGTGACCATTTTCATCGATGCAGATAACACTTGCATCAATGTCCATAGCCGGACCGAGAAAAGACTTCACCGAATCCCAGCCTAAGCCGATAAGAACCCGTTTCAGATTTGGAGCCTCTTTTTTTAGGTTTACTCCCTGACCTTTTGTCAACTTTACAGACATTTTGCATTACCTCCTTGTAAGTAATAAAAGTTTGACTGTTGTGAATGGGTTACTAAGGGAATCTCATTTGTATGAGAATTTCCACTCCTTTCATTGTACACAATGAAAATATTTTTTACAGCACTAAAGTGTACATATAATATACTACCACATTTTTCCTTTGAAGTCAACGCTTTATGTGAATTTTATTTGTAGATAACAAAAGACTACATGGATTTATCCACATAGCCTTTCATTCATATTCAAAAATAAATCTTTCTGAATTTAAGATAAGATATAAATTGTAGCTTTTCAGGAATATATCTTCTATCTATTCTTGCAGTTAAAAGATTATCTTTATATAAGCCACTTCTTTCCTTCAGATAAAACCGATACTTTTTACAGATTTCTATCTTTTCCCCTTTCTTTTCTGTTGGACCAATAACCCTTAACATGTTATTTGTAGGAATTACAATTGAAATAACTGCATGGTTTCTTTTTGTTAAAACAATTTGCAATATTCCTTTCAAATACTGGTCTAAGTCGTCTACTTTAACAATATCGAGGCACAAATGATTTGTTTCGTCTGGTGCATACTCCCAATCATTATCAATAAAGCAAGTTCTTCTCATATAATTGAGTTGCAATCTTGTAACACTTGAAACATAAACCCAAACCTTATCAGTAGATATTTCTTCTTCAACCTCAAAATCCAATGCTCTAATTTTGTCAAGTTGTTTCGAACTTAAAATACGTTCGTTGTCACTAACAATGACATTTTTGCAGAATTTTCCAAACTGGTACTTTTCAATGCCATCACCGCCTTCAACCAAAATTACATTATAGTTTGCTGGAATCTGAACTTCTCCATTAATATTCCAAGCATTCTTGTATTTCTCAATTCTGTTAAGAATGATACTCTTTAATTCTGGTTTAGTATTTACTACACATAATCTAAGAATTATCGCAAATATTTTTTCCTGTACTGTTGCTAGTTTCGTTTTTTCAATTTCATCATAGAAACTATACACTGATTTTCTCCAAATTGACTGATACTCTCTTTCATTTTGCTTTACTAAATCAAGTATCTCATCAATCTGAGAAAGAGCCACCTGGTCCTGTTTAATTTTCTTATTAATGAAATTTACTTCGCCTTGTGTTAATGCTGTTTGTACTACTAAGTCTGTCTGCATCTTACAAATGTCATTGTAATAATAGCTTTGTAATTCAGCAACGAAATTCACTGCATCTTGCAGTGTTGTTCCAGTAGGCTCTAATATATTGGTTTCAGTTATGTTCTCTAGCCGATTTTCCTGTTCGTTATCAGGACTAGTTTCATCATGTCCAAAGAGCCTTGCAAAGAAGTTTCTTTCAGCCATATTTTTATCTCCCTTTCTTAAAAATACTCTAATAGAGTTTTTTATTACTATACAAAATTTTCTTTCTACATTTTACCATAATTTACATAAAAAGTAAAGGTTCAAAATATATATTCATAAAACATAACAATTGTTTTTCAACCTTTATACGAATTTCCTATCTCTGGTATTCCCACCTTATACTCAATATCTGTCATATATGGAAACATTTCCTTTAATCTCTTACGTGTAATCATTGCCATCCTTGGCTGTGGGTTTTTATCATGTACAGATATAAGCTTTTGTGTATAACAATTTTCTGTAGTTTTAAAAACCAAGTACCTATTATTTACATATGTAAAATAAATCTGAAATCCATTTTCTAATTCATTATCAAACCTCTCAAAACCATATTTTTCTTCCATATATTTACTTCCAAGTCCTTTCAAAATTTTTTTGTTCTTTTTTCTTCCAAACTTCAAACAAATCTACACCTACTACATCACACATGCTTAATAAATAATTTCCCTATTTTATCATTTCTTCAAATTCTTTTTCTGTTATAATATTCACCCCTAAAGCTTGTGCTTTTGTTAGTTTGCTTCCTGCTTCATCTCCCGCTAATACATAACTTGTCTTTTTTGATACTGATGATGATACTTTTCCTCCTAGTCTTTCTATTATTTCTCCTACTTCTTCTCTTTTATAATTTTCAAGTGTTCCTGTTAAAACAAATGTTAAACCTTGAAATTTCAAATCTACATCATCATCATTTTGTTCATCTTTCATGTTTACTCCTGCATTTTGTAATCTTTGTATTAAGTCTATTGTTTGTTCTTCTTTAAAAAATTTATATATGCTTTCTGCCATAATTTGTCCTACATCTTCAAGCTCTGCTATTTCTTCTACTTTTGCATTCATTAAGTTATCAATATTTTTAAAATGTTTTGCTATTGTTTTTGCAGATTTTCCTCCAATATGTCTTATTCCTAATGCTGTTATTAGCTTGTAAAATGGTCTTTTTTTACTCTCTTCAATTGCCTGTATTAAATTACTTGCAAATTTTTTTCCATTTTTCTTTAATGATGCTATATCATCAAATGTTAATGTATACAAATCTGCTATATTTTCTATTAATTCTTTTTCTATAAATTGTTCTACTAAGTTCTCTCCAAGCCCATCTATATCCATACCTTCTTTTGAAACAAAATGAATTATGTTTCTTACAAGTTTTGCAGGACACTCTATCCCCGTACATCTTAAAGCCGCTTCCCCATCCTCTCTTACAGTAGGTGCTCCACACACAGGACATACTTTTGGCATAAAAAATTCTTCTTCTTTTCCTGTTCTTTTTTCTTTCTTCACTTCTACAATTTCAGGGATTACATCTCCTGCTTTTTGTATAACAACTGTGTCTCCTATTTTTAAGTCCTTTTCATTTATAAAATCTTCATTATGTAGTGTAGTTTTCGAAATAGTTGACCCTGCCACTGAAACTGGCGAAAGTATTGCCATTGGAGTTATAGCTCCTGTTCTTCCAACTTGACATATAATATCTTTTAATATTGTTTCTTTTCTTTCTGGTGGATATTTATATGCAACAGCCCATCTTGGTGTTTTTGAAGTTTGACCTAATTTTTCTCTTAACCTTAAATTATCTACTTTTACAACTGCTCCATCTATTCCAAATGATAAATTTTCTCTTGTTTCTCCTATTTGTTTTATTGCATCTATAACTTCTTCTACTGTTTTACAATATATTCTAACTGGATTTACATTAAAGCCTAACTTCTCAAGATATTCTAGTTCTTCAAAATGTGAATTAAACTCTTTTCCCTCTATTTTTTGTACATTAAAAACATATATATCTAGTGGACGTTTGCCGAGTCACACTACTATCTAACTGCCTTAAAGAACCGTGCTGCAGCGTTTCTTGCATTTGCAAATAATGTACCATCTTCATATCCTATTTCTTCATTCATTTTTTCAAATTCTTTTTTACCAATGAAAACTTCCCCTCTTACTATTATATTTATTTTTTCTTTTAAGCTTTTTGGTATTGTTTTTATTGTAGCAAGATTATTTGTTACATCTTCTCCAATTTGCCCATCTCCACGTGTTGCTCCTTGTACAAACTTTCCATTTTCATATTTAAGACTTGCAGACAATCCATCTATTTTAGTTTCTACAACATAATCAGTAATTTCTCCAAATTCTTCTTGTTGTTTTTTTATCCTTTTATCAAATTCATATACTTCTTCAAATGAAAAAACATCTTGCAGGCTTAATAGAGGCACCTCATGAGTTACCTGTTTAAACCCTTTTTTTACTGTTCCTCCTACCTTTTGTGTGTTCGAATCTTTACTAATTAGCTCTGGAAACTGTTTTTCTAAATTTTTTAGTTCATTATTTAGCATATCATATTCAAAATCACTAATTTCTGGTGCATCGTCATCATAATATTTTTTATTATGATATGCTATAGTCTTTCGTAATTCTTCTATTCTTTTTTTTGCTTGTGTAATATTCATATTATCAATCCTTTTTAATACAAATAAATTTTATTATTCAACAATTACATTTCCTACATTAATTTTATTTTTCTCCGCTTCTTCTTTCTTCTTCTCTTCTTGCAATATCTCAAGCTTATTTATAAGCTCTTGTAATTTCTTTAAGTCTTTCCCCATCATTTCCCAATCATTATTGTTTCCTGAATTTTCTAAATTCGAATTTGCTCTTATTATTGCTTCTACTAAATCATTTATTGTATCTGTATTTTCTACTTCTATATCTACAGCAGATTGTGAAAGTAACTTTCTAATTGCACTTTCTTTAGTATCAGCTATCGCTACCTTTGTTCCACATGCTACTACTACTTTTTTTAATATAGGTGTGCTTTTAGTTTCATTTAGATTCTCTTTATAAATTGATTGTACATATAAAATTGTATTATTTATAGGTACTGCTATCATATTTTTTAATGTCTTAGTCCCTGATATATTTAAACTCTCTAGCTCATTTGATATCCTTTCATCTTGACTAAGTAATGTATCTAACTGCATTGGGCCTAACACCGTACTATCTTGTGAAAATTTATATAATTTAAGTTTTGCATTTGCTTGTTTATCATATTCACCTACTAGATATGCTCGTAAATTTTGTTTATCTAATTGTGTATATTGCAAAACAAGTCCAAGTGAATATTCTTCTTCATCAATTGTTTTTAACATTGTATAATAAGGCTCTTGTTCTACTCCTTTTGCTGTAGATTTAGATGTTTTGGCTATTTCCCAAACATCATCACTTCTATATAATACATCTGTACTAACATTATGGTATCTTTGTAATATTTCTGCTTGTATTTTATATAAAAACTCTGGATATATAAAATGATTAGCTATATCTTC
This sequence comes from uncultured Clostridia bacterium, assembly GCA_949747745.1. Next base: position 10,155 of record CATKFT010000169.1, on the reverse strand, counting down.
TGGTATACTTTCATCTAAATCCATAAATAAATCCGGATATATGTTTCTATAAGCCATTACAATTGGATCTGATTTATCTGTTATATAAAAATTCATTGTTCCATCATATGCATCAACTAATACTTTAACAGAATTCCTAATATAATTAATCTGTTCTCTTATTCCATCATGTTCAATAACAGTATGTTGTGAATATGGGTATTTATCTGTTACTGTATATGCATCTAACACCCATACAAGTCTTCCTTCATCACTTATTACCATATATGGATTTTCATCATAAATTAAATATGGCATAACCTGTTTAGCTCTTGAAATAATATTTCTATTCATTAATATTTTGCTATCATCTGTTAAATTACTTGAAAATGCTAAATTTAAATCTTTCTCTTTTATTGCAATTATCATCCTATCTATAAAATTTAATTTAAGACCTGCTGTTCCATTATATTTATATTCTGCATTTTGTGATGTTTGGGTTGGATAATCAAATTCTGCTTTATTTCCGTGTATTTGTCACAATTGTACTATTTGTTTCTAACCCAAAATAAATCCTTGGTTCTTCTATTTTTATTTGGTTATTTCCTATAAAATCTTTTTGTACGTATTTTATATTGCCTGTTTCATCAGTTTCTGTACTAGATGTAATAACTGCTCCAAAACCATGTGTATATTCATAAGTTTTATTATTGTATGTTCTATTACCACTACTTAAAATTTCCCTTGGAGAAATATATACTACTTTTTCATTTCCATTTATATTATATTTTCCAATGTTTAAGTTTCTATATGTATAATACCCTGTACTTGTTTGAGTTATTCCTATTGTTTTTAATGCAATATCCTTATTTAATACTGATATATTATCTATAAGTTTATCATTTTTCTCAATTTCTTTTAAATCATTGTCTTCTTCTTTAATATCTATTTCATCTATCTTTATTCCATATGCAGTTTTCGTGCTTTCAATATTATAAGATAGATATTTTTTTTCTTTATCTAATTCATTAGTATTTATATATATTACTTTAAATCCTACCATTACCATAAATAGTATTACCATATATGCTGGAACTATTAATACTGATGAAATTATTTTCTTTGTTTTTTTCTCTTCTGCACCAATAATTGCTCTATAAACAGCTATTATTATTACTATACCAAGAAGCCTATACCCCCATAATTTAATTGTAACATCTGTTATTCCTGCACCATAAATTCCAGTAGATACTGTATCTTTTAATATTAAAAATTTATCATTCACTATTCCAAATGTTGCAATTATTACATAACCTGCAATTCCTAATGCAATTAACCTAGCACTTATTGCAATTTGTTTAAAAAGTTTACTTTTCTTTAATGTTCCGAGCATTTATACCATCAAAATATATATTAAATATAACTATATAATAAATTGTAGAATATATTACTATTCCAACTATTATTGCTATAAAGTACACTATTAACATTTGGAATAACGGTTGTTCAAATATGAAAAATCCAAGGTCAAAACCAAAAACTGGGTCATTTATTCCAAATAATGCTTTATTTATATATAATGCTATTGGTTCTTTTGTTAAATTTGCTACAATTACACTAATTATTATAGATAAAATAAATGCAATTGATTTATTAGGAAGTTTTGGCATTACCTTTTTTTCTTCCTCAAAAAATGCCTTTAGTCCATTTTTTATGTTCATATTTGCAAATGATATTACCAAAAAAAGAATTACAAAGTTAATTAAAGTTACTCCATATTGATATTTCAAGTTTTCAAAAAATACTTGTTTGAAGTTTTCTCCTATCTCCATTGTTTCTAAGTAATTTCCTCTATATGAAACATATGAACATATTATGGTTACTAGCATGAATATTAAAACTAGTATAACCCTAGTTTTTATTTTCTTTGATTTGTTTTCTTTACTTTCTTTTTCGTTTTCTTCTTGTTCTATATTTTGATTTACTTGTGTTTGTATTTTTTCTTCTTTCAATGATATTTCACCCCTAGAACCCCCCAGTCGCTCCACGACAGCCCCCCTTAAGTAAAGGGACCTTTATGAGGCTGTTTAAATTTGTTTATTCAGTATAGTTTTATAGCTTACTCATTTTTTAATAAAATTGCTTAATTACTATTTTTTATTATGCCTTTGTAGTTTGTGGATGAGAAATCACTCACTCATACTTACAATTTGCTATTATTTAGTATCTATAATATAGCGTTTATGAAGTCTTTGCTATTAAATATTTCCATGTCTTCTATTTGTTCTCCAACACCAATAAATTTAACTGGTATTTTGTTTTGGTCTACAATTCCTATTACTACCCCACCCTTTGCTGTTCCATCTAATTTTGTTAAAACTAAACCTGTAAGTTCTGCTTTCTCTTTAAATGCTTTTACTTGTTGTATAGCATTTTGTCCTGTTGTAGCATCTAATACAAGTAATACCTCTTTTGATGATTCTTGTAACTCTTTTTGTATTACTCTATTAATTTTTTCAAGCTCGTCCATTAAATATTTTTTATTATGAAGTCTACCTGCTGTATCACAAATTAATACATCTGCATTTTTTTCTTTTGTAATTTTTATAGCATCATATACAACAGAGGCTGGGTCTATTCCTTCTTCTTTTTTTACAATATCACACCCTGCACGATTTGCCCATATTTCAAGTTGTTCAACTGCTGCTGCACGAAAAGTATCTGCTGCTGCAATTACTACTTTTTTACCATCTTTTTTTAATCTATTTGCAATTTTTCCTATAGATGTTGTCTTTCCGAACTCCATTTACTCCAACAACTAAAATAACTGATGGCTTTGTTTCTAGTTTTAAACTATTATCTACACCATCTAAAATCTCCATCATTTCTTCTCTTAAAGCTTGTTTTACCTCTTCTATATCTTTTATATTTCGTTTTTTTATTCTATCACGAAGTTTCGAAATAATGCTAATAGATGTATCCATACCAATATCAGACATAATTAGTATTTCTTCTAACTCCTCTAATAACTCTTCATCAACTTTTCTAAAAACACTAAATGCATTATTAATTTTTTCATCAAATGAACTTTTAGTTTTTCCAAGTCCTGCTTTTAATTTATCAAAAAATCCCATATGTACCTCACTTATTAATTTATCTTTCAATATTTTATCATAAAATATTGATTTTTACTACTGTTTTATTAACTTTTTTGTTATAATTTGATACATAAATTTTAAATAGTTGTAATTTATTATTTTTTAGTTTTTTTATTTTCCTCTTGCATAAACATATGTTTGTATGGTATACTATTTTTAGAACATTTATTCGTGGAGATGAGCATATGGATATGTTAGATAAATTAAATATACTTGCAGATTCTGCAAAATATGATGTTTCCTGTAGTTCTAGTGGTAGTAAACGTCGTAATAATAATGGTATTGGTAATGCAAAAGTTTCTGGTATTTGTCATAGTTTTGCAAGTGATGGAAGATGTATTTCTCTTCTTAAAATTTTAATGACAAATGCTTGCATTTATGATTGCAAATATTGTATTAATCGTTCTTCTAATTCTGTTCCAAGGGCTACTTTTACACCAAGAGAAGTTGCAGACCTTACAATAGAATTTTATAAAAGAAATTATATTGAAGGACTTTTTTTAAGTTCTGCTGTTATAAAATCTCCAGACTATACAATGGAGCAATTGTATAAGTCTGTATTTATACTTAGAAATGAGTATAACTTTAATGGATATATTCACACAAAAGCAATTCCTGGTGCAAGCAAAGAATTAATAGATAAAGTAGGCTCTTTAGTAGACCGCATGAGCATTAATATTGAACTTCCCTCTAATAATAGCCTAAAATTATTAGCACCAGATAAAGAAAAATATAGCATTTTTGCCCCAATGGAACATATTTCCACTAATATTGCAATTTCAAGTAAAGAAAAATCAAGTTATGCAAAACATTTTGTACCAGCACGGTCAAACAACACAAGTCATGATTGGTGCTAGCCCTGAATCTGATTTAAAGATACTTCGTTTATCTCAAGGGTTATATAAAAAATATTCTCTAAAAAGAGTATATTATTCTGCTTATGTATCTGTTAATAAAGATTCAAACTTGCCTACTTTAGAAACTCCTCCTCTACTTCGTGAAAATAGGCTATATCAGGCAGATTGGCTACTTAGATTTTATGGTTTTAAAGCAGAAGAATTATTAGATGAAACACACCCTAATTTTAATAATTTGCTAGACCCTAAATGTGAATGGGCTTTAAGGCATTTAGAATACTTCCCAGTTGATGTAAATAAAGCTGACTTTTATACCCTACTTCGTGTTCCTGGAATTGGTGTTATTTCTGCAAAGCGCATTATACGTGCAAGAAGAAATTTTAAACTAAACTTTGAAAACCTAAAAGGTCTTGGAATTGTTCTTAAACGTGCTATTTACTTTATTACATGTAGCGGTAAATACTTCAACCATGCAAATTATTTAAATTATGGTTTTATTGAAACCAATTTATTGTACCAAGAAAGAAGAAATATTCCTATGTTTCATAATGCACAACAATTATCTTTATTTGATACACTACAACCTACAAAAGGAGATGCTATAAAATGTATAAGTGGGAATTTATAGATGTTTCTTATATATATGATGGTTCTTTTAATGGACTACTTAATATAGTTTTTGATAGTTATATTTCTAAAACCATACCTAAAAGAATTGTAAATAATCAATTTGAAATTGATTTATTTTGCAAATATATAGAAGTAATAACTGATGAAGAAAAAGCAAATAGAATTTATAAAGGTGTACTAAAAAACATATCTTATCATGCATTATATACAGCATATCATACCTTTTTATCTAACACTACAAATAAAGAACTTTATATTGTAAAATATTTGCTACTTGGTTTTCAAATTGGAAACAAATTAGACCATTTACTAACAGATGAAACTGTATTAAAATTAGAAAAAACTAGTAAACGTGTTTTTGGCGAATTTCATAGGTTGTGTGGATTAGTTAGGTTTATGAAACTATATAATGGTATGTTTTATGCAAAAATACATCCAGATAATAATATAGTAGAATTATTAGGACATCATTTTATTAAAAGACTTCCAAATGAAAACTTTATTATACATGATAAAAATAGAAATATTGCACTTCTTTATAATAAAAAAGATTACCTTATAATAGAAGCAGATAATCTAAAAATTACTTCTTTACCAGAAGAAGAATTATATTACCAAAATTTATGGAAAAACTTTTATAATTCTATAGGGATTAAGGAAAGAAAAAACTCTAAACTACGTATGCAGTTTATGCCTAAAAAATATTGGGCTGATTTAGTTGAAGATTTGTAGAAAATAAATCGCTAAAAAATATTGCATCATCAACTGTTGAAATTAGTTAAAAAATAGAAAGTTCTATAAATTACATATTTTCAGTTGTTTTTTTAGTGTAAACATTAAATTGCATAAAAAAAGGATAAGACAGAAGACTTTCAAAGTTTTCTACCCCAACTATTGACATTTATCTAAAAAGTTAAGGTATAAAACTTTCAAGTTTTTCTACCTCAACTATCGACATTTATCTAAAAAGTTAAGGTATAAAACTTTCATGTTTTTCTACCTCAACTATCGACATTCATCCAAAAAGTTAAGGCAGAAAACTTTCAAGTTTTTCTACCCAAACTATCGACACTCATCCAAATGTAATTGTTAGAAAACATTAAAATAAGATATTGATAAGTGCTAAATTCTAGACTATTACCCCTAGATATATTATTTTATTCTTTTTAATCTTAAACTATTTAATATTACTGTAATACTACTAAACACCATAGCAATACTAGCAATAGTAGGATTTATAGCAATTCCTATAGGTTTTAAAATTCCCATTGCTATTGGTATCATTAATAAATTATAGAAAAATGCCCAAAATAAATTCTGTTTTATATTTCTTATTGTATTTTTACTTATGTTTATTAAATTTATAATACTTTCTAAATCATTTTTAGTAAGTATTACATTTGAAGAGTCCATTGCAATATCTGTTCCACTATTTACACTTACTCCAATATCTGCTGTCATTAATGCTGGGCTATCATTTATTCCATCTCCACACATTAATACATATTTTCTTTCTTCTTTCAAATTTTGTATTGTCTTTGCTTTTTCACTTGGCATAACATTTGCAATTACTTTTGTTATTCCTATTTCTTTTGCTATTTTTTCTGCTGTTTGCAAATTGTCACCTGTAAGCATAATTGTTTCTATTTTCTTCTTATTTAAAATTGACACTACTTCCTTAGCATTTTTACGAACAATATCATTTACCCCGATTATAGCAAGTATTTCTTTATCTTTTGCTACATATATAATGCTATTTCCATTTTTTGCAATACTTTCTTCATCATTTAAATAATTATTTGTAATATTATTTTTTAAAAGTATTTTAGAATTACCAAGTATTATTTCGTCTTTTCCTACATTTGCTTTTATTCCTAATCCTGTTATATTTTCAAAATTATCTACTTTTAGTCTTTCTATCTTATTTTCTTCTAGATAATCTGTAAATGCTTTTCCAATTGGATGTGTAGATTTTGCTTCAATACTTCCTACAATTTTTAATAATTCATCATCTTTTAAATTAGAATAATTCTTTATTGTAGAAATTTTTAACTTCCCATATGTTAATGTTCCTGTTTTATCAAATACTATTGTGTCCACTTTTTGTGCATTTTCTAATATTTCACTTTTCTTTACTAAAATTCCGTAAACTTGCACATAACCCACTTGATACTACTATTGCAAGTGGCGTTGCAAGTCCAAGTGAACATGGGCATGCTACTACAAGTATTGTAACAAATGTAGTAGTAGCTACACCTATATCTTTTCCTATTAACAAATACACTATAAAAGTTATTATACTAATTAATATAACAATAGGTACAAAAAAACCTGAAATTGTATCAGCAACTTTCGCAATAGGCGCTTTTGTATTACTTGCTTCTACTACTAGCCTTACAATTTCTGAAATTGTTGAATCTTTTCCTATCTTTTCTGCTCTATATTCTATATATCCATCATAGTTTATACTTCCTGCAATTACTTTACTTCCTTTCTCTTTTGAAACTGGCTTACTTTCTCCTGTAATAAAAGATTCATCTAAATGAGCTGTACCTAATATTATCTCCCCATCTACTGCAATTTTTTCTCCGTGGTTTTGATATTACAATATCTCCTTTTGAAATTTCATCTATTGTTACTTCTTTTTCTTCATTATCCACTTTTATTACTGCTTTATTTGGTGTAATTCCGTGTTAATTTTTGTATTGCTTCTTTTGTTTTATCTTTACTTACTCCATCTATATATCTTCCTAATTTTATAAAATAAATAACCATACTTGCTGATTCAAAATATAAATCCATCACTAATTTATGATTTCCTAAATATACAAGATACATGTTATATAGGCTATATATAAAGCTTGCTAGAACTCCTATTGCAACTAATGTATCCATATTAGGTGTTTTGTGTATTAAGTTTTTATATCCATTTTTCAAAATATCAAAACCATAAATAAGAAATAGTATTGTTAACATTAACAAACTTATTGTATAATTTGTACTATTTATATGTGGGTCTAAAAAAGAAATTGTAGGTAAATTTAACATATGTCCCATTGATATATACATAGTTAAAATTGCAAGTATTGTAAATACTATAAGTTTTATCTTTTCTTTTTTAGTTTTAGTTTCAATCTTTATTTCTTTAAATTCTCCTAAACTCTTAAAACCTGCTTGTTTTATAAATTCTTCTATTTTAGCTAAATCCACTATATTTTCGTCATATTCAATACTTGCATTTGCCATTACTAAATTAACACTTGCCTCTATTATTCCATTTTGCTTATTTAGATATTTTTCAAGCCCATTTGAACATGCAGAACATGTCATACCATCAACCTGTAAAATTATCTTTTTCATTAATACATTTCCTTTCTATTGGTTAACTTTAAAACCAATATCTTCTATTTTTTGCTTAATTACATCTATACTTACTTCTTTATTTAAAGTAATAGTAACTATTCCATCTTCATGGTTTGCAACAACTTTTTCTACTCCTTCTATTTGGCTTACTACATTATTTACTCTATTTTCACATCCTCCACATACCATGCCTTCTACATTTATTATTAATTCTTTCATAAAAAATTTCATCCCTTTCTCATTTCACTCTAAAGGTACACATAGTAATGAAAGATTTTTAATTTCTTTCAAACTAATTTCCTTCCTTTCTTTATTCACACAACTTATAAAACTTTTATATTTTTTTAAACTATTAATATTCTTATTTTGAATTTATATTATCATTATATTATTTATTGGTCAATGTTTTTATAAGTTTTTCTTTAATTTTTAGTTACAAGATAATGTTTTTTTTGTATATGTGTTAAATGATGTAAACAAATTAATAAACTTTTCTTTTTTAATTTACAAAATGATGATTATATAATATATCTTTTATAACTTCTCCTGCTATAATTAAACCTGCAACTGATGGAACAAAAGATACACTTCCAGGTATTTGTTTACTATTTTCTACATTTTCTATTTCTAATTGTTTCATTGGTTCCTCTTTTGAATAAACTACTTTTAGTTCCTTTATATTTCTTACTTTTAACTCTTTTCTCATTACTTTTGCAAGTGGACATACACTTGTTTTATAAATATCAGTTACTTCAAATTTAGTTGGATCTAGCTTATTGCCTGTTCCCATACAAGATATAATTGGAATGCATTGTTTATTTGCTCTTACAACTAATTCTATTTTTGCAGTTACTGTATCTATTGCATCAACTATATAATCTACTGTACTATCTATAATATCTTCACTTTCAGGCATAAAAAATTCTTCATATATTTCAATATTTGCTTCACTATTAATTTCTAAAATTCTCTCTTTTGCTACTTTTACCTTAGGTCTTCCTATTGTTTTAGTTGTTGCAATAATTTGCCTATTTATATTTGTTAAAGAAACTATATCTTTATCTACTAATATAAAATTTCCAATTCCAGCTCTTGCCAAAGCTTCAACCACAAAAGAGCCAACTCCACCAATTCCAAATATAGCAACTTTTGATTTTTGTAACTTTTCTACACCCTTTTTTCCTATTAGTAATTCTGTTCTTGAAAATTGATTTAACATTCATCTTTCCCCTTATTTATCATAATTATATCTAATAATACCACAAAATTTGTATAGCATGCAATAAATTACTGTCACAAGACATGGTAAATTCATCAAATATTACAATTTTGTAATATTCCATGAAATAACTATTATTAGTAACTTAGTTAATAATTAATTGTTCTTTTATATAGTAAAAAGGCAGGATATTATCCTGCCAAAAAACATGGATTTTAAACACCCATTATATTATATCCACTATCTGCATAAATTACTTGCCCTGTTATTGCATCTGACATATCACTTAATAGAAATGTTGCTACATTTCCAACTTGTGTCGTTGTAACATTCCTATGTAATGGAGATTTTTCTTCAACTACTGTAAGAATAGAAGAAAAATCTTTTATTCCTTTTGCAGATAAAGTTTTTATAGGTCCTGCAGATATAGCGTTTACTCTTTTTCCTTCTTTTCCTAAGTTCTCTGCTAAATACCTAACACTAGCCTCTAATGCTGCTTTTGCAACTCCCATTACATTATATCCATCTAGTACTTTTGTAGAACCATGATATGTTAAAGTTACTAAATTCGCATTTTCATTTAGCATATCTAACTCCTTTGCAATTCTTGCTGTAAGCACAAATGAATATGCACTTACATCTACTGCATGAGCATAGCCCTCTTTACTTGTATATACAAAATCATTATGCAAATCTTCTGTATTTGCATGTGCAATTGCATGAACAATTCCATCTATTTTTCCATTTTCTTCTTTAATTTTTGTAAATACATCTTTTACAATTTCATCTTCTGATGCTCCATCTAATACATATGCTTTACTACCTTTAAACTCACTTATTAATTCTTCTATTTTATCTTTGTTTTCTTCACCCATATATGTAAATATTAATTTTGCACCATTTTCATAACAAGATTTAGCAATCCCAAAAGCTATACTCCACTTATTTC
>CATKFT010000168.1 GCA_949747745.1 uncultured Clostridia bacterium | reverse complement strand
TTTATAGATATTCTTTTTTATTATATATTTTTAATATTTCTTCAGTATATTCTCCATCTTCTTTATATACATATAGTGGCGATTCTATTTTTAAAAATGGTTTTGCATTTTTAACACATTTTATTAAAACTAAGTTTGCTTCTTTACCTATACTTGGATGTACAAATCTTATTTTTTTTGGTTCTAATTTATATTTTCTTACATTCTCCATAATATCTGCTAATCTTTCTGGTTTATGTACTAAATATATAACTCCTTTATCTTTTAATAATTTGCTTGATATTTTTATAAAATCTTCTAATGATGCTGTTATTTCATGTCTTGATATTAACTTTTCTTCATTTTCATTTATTAATCCTGTTCCCATTTTTTTATATGGTGGATTTGTTATTACTGCATCAAATGCTCCTCTTTCTAATTCATTTAGTACTTCTTTTATATCTTTATTTATTATTTCTATTTTATCTTCAAGATGGTTTAGCTTTACACTTCTTTTGGCCATTTCATATACTCTTTTTTGTATTTCTACCCCTATAGTTTTTTTTGCATTAGTTTTAACACTTATAAGTATAGCTATAATTCCTGTACCTGTTCCAAGGTCTACTATTTTACTGTTTTCCTTTATCTCACTTGCAAAATCTGATAGTAATATACTATCAATTCCAAAACAAAATCCTTTTTCATTTTGTATTATCTTTAGTCCTTTATATTGTAAATCATCTATTCTTTCATTTTCTAATAACTCTTTCATATTTCCTCACTTTTTGCTATTTATTATCATATTATATATTAATTATTTAGTTTTGCAAAGGGGTTTTAATTATATATGAATAATTTTCGTTTTAATAAATTTAATAATTGTAATAATAAGCATTCAACTAATTGTTGTAAGCCTTGTAATAATAACGTTCCATTTAATTTTCATGAAAAAAAAGAGAACATTGTTTGTTCTCTTAATGAAGTGGAATGTTTTTTGTGCAACATTCGGAAAAGCTTTAAAATGCTTCAGTTTTTATCGCTTTTTTAAATAATTTTTACTTTTTTATAATTATTCTTCATTTCAATTTATTTTTGTAGTATTTATGTATCTGTTTCATGCTTTACAAATGCATCTTTTAAACTTATTGCATTATCTTTGAAACTTGCATCTTCATTTCCATCTATTAATATTTTAACTGCTTCTACTTCATTTAATTGTACTAATGTATTTACAATTGAATATATTGTTCTGCTTTCTGCTTCTGCTCCTTCTTTATGATTTTGTATAAATTCACTTGATAAGTCTAGATATATTGTTCCATTTTTCAATTCTATTTTATTTATTTTTGTTCCTTCTGGTATTACTTTTTCTAATCCTTCATTTTTTGGACCATCTATTAATAATTTTGTTAGCATTTCATATGGATTTTTAGTTAAATCTTTTACATCTACTCGCCTTGCTTCTGGTATTAATGTATTTGTATCTTTTTGATTAAAGTATAATGACACTACTGTTTGTCTTAATCCTGCTACATCTATCTCTTCTTCTGGTGTATATTCCAAAATTTGTTGTCCTTTTTGATTTTCTTGTACTTGTTTATTTATGTACCAGCCGAACTACTCCTAAAATACTTATTACTAATACTAATATAATTATTATTTTCTTGTTTTTCATAAAATTCTCCTCTCTGTTTATTTTTGTTTAATCTTATGATAGACAAGTTAGGTTTAGAACTTTTTAGATGTAAGTTTTTTCCATTTTTGTTGACTATTTACTATTTCTATTGTAAAATATATTCTAACTTATTTATGGAGATGATGTTTATGAAAAAAATTAAAGATCCTGTTAGTGGATTTACTCATTTATTAGGAGCTATTTTATCTGTAGTAGGGCTCGTTTTTCTGATTATTATGCCATCATTTTATAGTGATGAGAAAGCTTGGGATATTGTTTCTTTTACTATTTTTGGCTCTGGGCTTATTTTGCTATATACATTTAGTTCTCTTTACCATTTACTAAATGTTGGAGAGAAGGCTACAAGAGTTTTAAGAAAGTTTGATCATATTATGATTTACATTTTAATTGCTTCAACTTATACACCTATTTGCCTTCGGTCCTCTAAGAGGTGGTTGGGGTTGGTCTATATTTGGTATTGTTTGGGGCCTTGCCATTGTTGGAACTATTTTAACTGCTACTTGGATTAATGCTCCAAGATGGCTTACTACTGGTATTTATCTTGCTATGGGGTGGACTGTTATTATTGCTATATATCCTATGATTACTATTTTTAACAATCTTAATGCTCTTTCTTCTTTATGGTGGCTTCTTGCTGGTGGTATCTTTTATACTATTGGTGCTATTCTTTATGCTCTAAAATGGCCTCCTTTAAAAAATAAATATTTCGGATTTCATGAGATTTTTCACCTTTTTGTAATGCTTGGTAGCTTGTGCCAATATTGGTTTATTATTAGATATGTATTAT
>CATKFT010000167.1 GCA_949747745.1 uncultured Clostridia bacterium | reverse complement strand
AGCCACAAGTGGCAGAATTAAAAATAATGCACATAATAATTTTATTTTTTTCATTTTTTCCCTTCTTTCTATAAAGAATATTATATGTTTTTTTATAATGAATTGTCAATCTAACTTTAAGATACTTTATTATTTATTTGATATAAAATTATCTAAAAATCAACTCATCTGTTTGCTTAGCGTTTAATAAGTTTTCTAATGAAGTATACTTTGTTCCAACAAAATAACAACTTTCTCTATTACCTAATTTAATTTTATGAGGCAATTCTTTAGCAATACCTTCAAAGATACAAATTTTACATCCTTTTTCTTCATCATATTTAAACTCTTTAACCTTAGCATAATGAGTAATTGCTGAAATAGGTGCTCCTCTATAAATAGCAATGTATTTTAAATTTTTTTCTCTATCTGGACTTACTTTACATGGATACCAACAAGGATTTTCATTTTTTCCTAAAAAAGTTTCTTCAAATCTATTTCCCGATGATGCAAAAATAACTGTATCATATTTCTTTAATTCTGCTTCTTCTAACAATAAATCTACATTAATATCATATTCCTCTTGTAAAAATATCTTTGAATCAGACATAAATTTGTCAATAGCCTCCTCCATAAATATATTTCTTGAAAAGCTTTTAGAATCACTAATTGTTGAAAAAAGTTTAATAATCAAATCAATTTGTTTGATTTTACTTTCATCCAAATACAAGGCTATTTGTTTTTTAGTCGTTTTACTACTCTTTAATAAATTTCCAAAATATTCACTATTATTCCTCCTTACCTTTAATATATTTATTTTGCTATATTATTAACTAATTATTAGTAAAAAAAAGATTCAAGATATTCTTGAATCTTCCTTCGTATTTGTTTTGATTAACGTTTAGTTATCTTTTTATTAATGCCTCTCATCTCAAATCCATTGATTTTATCAATAGTTTTTTAGTCAATCTTCTCATTTGTTACCATACTCAGAAAAACTTAGCAATTCCTGCATCAACAAATTCTAAATAAATCTATTATATCTAATTAACTAAAAAGTTCTTAAAATTAATTGTAGTTAAAATATTTTGTTACTATAAAACATAACATTCTTATTTAATAATTGTCTTAATAAGTTGCATCATAATATCCTTATCTTCTGGTCTAGACGTTGCTACTAGTATTATTAAAGTAGTCAATGTGTCATTATTAATTCTTTCTTTTTCCTCTTTATATAAGGCATTATTCTTTTCCAAAAAGTATAAAAATATAGTTGCTCGTATCCTCTTGTTACCATCAATAAAGCTATGGTTTTTAACAATAAAATATAATAATGTACTTGCTTTATCTTCAAGTGTTGAATATAAGTCATTCCCTCCAAAGCTTTGATATATGGTTGATATACTGCTTTTAAATGAATCATCTCTTTCTATCGCAAATTGATCTCCTTGATTTGCAAACATTGTATTGTGTATCAATTTTATACATTCATCATATTGAATGACATAAACGTCTTTTTGTCCTTCAGGGACTTATAAAATATGATGATCATAATCATCTAGTATTTTAAATACTCTTTGATAAGCTTTTAAAAACTCTAACATATCATCACTCGTTGATAGTTTTCCATCTGCTTCTTTGTATTAATTAAACATTTTACTAATGTATTCAATATCTTAAAAGCGTCTATCATCAATAACATATCCTTTTAATAAATATTCTCTTAATATGTTATTAGCGCATTTTCTAAAAAGAATACCTTTAGTTGAATTTGTTCTATAATCAACAGCAAGAATAACATCTAAATTGTAATACTTTACATTATATTCTTGAACACTAAGTTTACCCATATGTGCAAAATTTGCACACATGCTATTTTCATCTAGTTCTCCTGATTTGAAAATATTTCTAATATGTCTCCCAACAACAGTTCTATCAATTCCAAACAAACTAGCTATTTGTTTTTGATTTTACCAAACTGTTTCACTATCAGGAGAAACATTAACATCTAATACAAAATCTCCATCCTTAAATTGTATAATTTCATTTCTTTCTATTATATCAACCATAATATCACCTTCTTCATTTTAAATTTTATTAATTAGTATATTATACCCCTAACTTACTCTTATTTCATTAAAAGGCACAAAAAAAGATCCAAGATAATCTTGAATCTTTCTTCGTATTTGCTTTGATTAACGTTTAGAGAACTTCAATATACAATAAAATCAATGCTTTTTGATATTTTTGTTGCATACTTGTTGCATTGCCTAAATAACCCAGAACTACACTAAACTACTATTTAACTTTTTTCTCTTTTTCTCATGTCTGAACCCATTAAATTTCTTTTGAGAAAATTGTTTATAGTAATCACATTTATGTTCGAAACATTTTTTTATTCGTAGATTTATTTTCCCTTGCAAAAGGATATAGTTCTCTTATGTAATAAAAATTTATTAAATGCAGACAGAATACATGAAGTATCTCTTCAGACTTTTTCATTCCAAATTTTCTTCTTAATCTTTCAACTTGATATTCCCTACCGTCGCTTGACATACCGTCTATTCTTTCACTCTCATTTTAAAAGTTACTTCAAATGTATTGCTTTTAAATAATAGTTAATAATTAAAATTAGAATTCATTTCGTTATAAGAATTGATTTCAAAAACCATTTTTCCTTCTTTATATCCAGCATTTAGTTCTGTCACATATCCTTTTGCCCAATTATTCGAATTTCTCTTATCCATCCATTTCAATGTACTACATTCTACTTCATAAATATCAGCAAAATAAAACTGGTAGGAGTGTCTTCCTTTTTGAATATAATTTTTAATTTTTGTTAAATCTTTTTTTAGCCAATTTTCGGTTGTTTTAGAACCATCTCCTATATATTTTAATTCGATTATTGCAACTACATCAGCAACCATATCTTTTAAATAGTATTTTTCACCATACGGATTTATTTGAACAATTGCAATATCAGCTCTATATTTTAAATCAAAGAAATAATACTCAGAATATATACGAAGATTATTCTCTTTTAAAATTGTTGATAATTTTTTTCTTAGATGAAAATAGAAACTACACTTTAAACTGTCCTCTCTCAACAAATAGAAATCACTGTAATCTTTTTATATATTTTTCATTCATATTTCTTTAATGATAGAATCTATCTCTTTTATGACTTTCTTTGCAACCATATTGATATATATACCTCTACTTTCTTATAAAAATTTCATTGTATAATACCCCAGTATTTGGATCAAATTGAATTAAAACCATATCAGTTGACAATCTATATATTTTCAAACTCTTAAATTTCTAATGGAGACTTATTAGTCACTTCCATTTTCACCATAATCTTCAATTTCTTTTTGAATAACGGTCTTTATCCCTATATACTTACTTTGTGCACTGCTATCATATTTATTAAACTCAATAAGTCTATCAAGAGTATCTAATATTTCATCATTTTCATATGTATCAAGATAATATTTCGAATAACTAGCTATAGTTAAATATTCATCTAATATATTTACTCCAAAACTATTATTCTCATATAACATTTTTAATCCTAATTCTTTTAATAAGCATCGATAATTCATGAGTGAAACATCTGTTTGCTCCATATACGCAAAATCCTGAATCTGTTTTATTTGCATCTCTTTTCTCATTTCTTCTAATACCTTCCTTACAATATCGAGATACGTACCACATTCATTTGAATTTAATAAAACCAAAGAGAGGGTTGTCATTTCATAGATATTTATATTAGGAAAAAGTACTCCTAAATTATATGTATTTTGTTGATCTTCCGTTATGTTATTTAACACTTTTAAATACGCTTCTAAGCTCTCAAATGCTAATTCAATATCTTTTTCTGACATTTCCTCATTGTTTTCTTTTCTATTCTCTTCTATTTTTTGAACTTCCAAAAAAGAACATCTTGCATAATAATAGTTAAACAGTACATTATTACTATCAATTTCAAGAGCTTTTTTAATACTATCTATTGCAAACCAGTAGTTTTTCTCAGAAATATTCATTATAACACTAGAAAGAATATTATTTATTTCATAGGTCTTCTCCAGCTTAGTTTCCATTTCTTCCACTTTTTCTAATTTATTCTTTGATTCTTCTATTATTTTTTTATATTCTGACAATGCCTCATCAACATCTTTTTTTGATCTGTAAATATTGTAAATTGATAATGCAATAACAATACCTAAAATTCCAAAAACAACAGTTGTCCATGTGGTAAAAACATTATTAAAATCTAGCATATCATCTAATTTTAAATCAATTAAAGTCATTTTAAATCCTCCCAATATTCGCAAATATATTCTCAAAAATTTATAATTATAAAATAATAGCATTATTCATTAATACATTTCAAATTCTATCATATATATTTTTTCAACACAATTAACTGCAAACAAAAAACACTAGAATTCATAATATTTCTCTTATAATTTCTAGTGTTATTAATGTTCGAAATTTACCCCATTCTCGTGAAAATTTTTAATACATATTATCTAAAAATTTATAGTTCAATTATCGTTCACCTGTTTTTGCAATTATATTAAAAACATTTAACGACATTGTGTGGATTTTCTAATGCATTCATATAGTCTGCTTTATATCTAGTAGATGTTAGCCATTTTAAAAACTCAATTTTCTCTAAATATTGATATAAATCAGTATATCCAATACCAATGAACTTGATATAATCATGTTCTGTACTTCTAGAGATAATTACACTGTATGTAAATTGAATATCTTTTAACCTAAACCATAATTCATCACTTAATAACTGCTCTCGGTACAAATAAAAACGATCTTCTTCAATTCTATTTAAGTACTTTAAAATTAATTTTTCATGGTTATCATTTCTACTTTTAAAAGCATTTATAAACTGTATCAAGACCTAAAACATTATTAAAGGGTAATGAATTAAAAACAAATCCATTAACCGTTGATTTAGTCTTATCAAAGAAAAGAAATGAGAAGAAATTTAATAAAATAGTCATTAACAATACTGAACTTGTAAAAGAGTTTAGCGATAAAATCTCTAATTTAATCACTGAAGAAATAAAATAACAAATATTCATAGTAACTTCTAAATTGAAGTTCCTTTTTTATAGTGTTGCATATTTGAGAATATGTGGTGAGAACTTTGCTGCATACTTGTCGTATATATGTTGCATACCACTTTTATTTTATGCAAACAGAAAAAAACTCAAATCGAGTAAAAGCCAATAAATACTGACTTTTTTTGATTTGAGTTTCTTTGAGTTTCTCTGAATAAACGTATAAATTAACGTTTAGAGAATTGTGGTGCTCTACGTGCAGCTTTAAGACCATATTTCTTACGTTCTTTAACACGTGCATCACGAGTTAATAATCCTGCAGCTTTTAATACTGGT
>CATKFT010000166.1 GCA_949747745.1 uncultured Clostridia bacterium | reverse complement strand
GTTTTTCTTTTTGTGATTTCGTTTTTCAACCTGTATTATTATATTATCATTTTTCTTATCCTATGTCAATACTTTTTTTCTGGAAATTTTTACAATAATATATTCCATTTTATATTTTTTTAACATATAATGTTTTTAACAAAATATATAATTATAAATTTTGTATTATAAAAGTTCTTAGGAGCTGAAGATTATGAAAAAATTATTGTTTAAAGGTTGCGCTACTGCAATTGCTACTCCTTTTTGCGAAACTCGGAGTTAATTTTGATGAATTTGGAAAATTAATTGATTTTCAAATTGAAGAAGGAATTGATGCATTAGTTGTTTGTGGTACTACTGGTGAGTCTGCTACAATGACTGATGTTGAAAGAAAGGAAACTATGAAATTTGCAATAGATAAAGTAGCTAAAAGAGTTCCTGTTATTTTGGGTACAGGTAGTAATTGTACTACTACTGCAGTTGAGCTTACAAAATATGCAAAAACTATTGGTGCAGATGGTGCATTAGTTGTTACTCCTTATTATAATAAGGCTACTCGGATTAGGTCTTATTAAACATTATGAAACTATTTCAAATTCTACTTCTTTACCTATTATTGTATATAGTGTTCCAAGTAGAACAGGTGTAAATGTAACACCTAAGACTTGTTTTGAATTATCTAAAATAGAAAATATTGTTGCTATAAAAGAAGCAAGCCGGTAATATGTCTCAAATTGCAGAAATTTCTTCTTTATGTGGAGATAACTTACATATTTATAGTGGAAATGATGATCAAGTACTTCCAACTCTTTCATTAGGTGGAAAAGGGGTTATATCTGTTATTTCAAATATCGCACCTAAAAAATTCACTTCTATGGTTCATAATTTCTTTAATGGTAAATTAGAAGATGCAACAAAAGTGCAATTAGAAAGTATTGAGCTAATTAAGGCACTATTTTCAGAAGTAAACCCTATTCCTGTAAAAGAAGCATTAAATATATTAGGATATAATTTTGGTACTCCAAGATTACCTCTTACTAAAATAACTGATGAAAATAGATTAATGTTAGAAAATGCTATGAAAAATTACGGTTTATAATTATTAATATTTCATGTGAATAGTTTTAATATAATAAGAACTTATTATTCTTAACTAAATAATTCTAATAGTAAAAGTAATATTTAATATTGAAACTAGTTTTATTTATCAATTATTGAGGAATAGTTTTATTTATGTACTTATAAAACATTATATTTATTAATTTTTTATGAAATGTAGCACAATTAGGATTATTTATGCTATAATTATATTTGGAGATATTTTTAAGTTTAGGGGATGAATTTTAAATTTATGTTGGAAACAAAAGAAATTTACACTTATAGCAGCACATCTAATATTCGTGAATTTGAATTAATTATTAGTGATTTAATAAATAATGAAACTGTTCAAAAAATGAAAAATTTTAGACAACATTATGAAACAAGTTGCTTTGAACATTGTAAGATGGTTGCTTACTATTGTTATGTAATTTGTAAAAAATATGATTTAGACTATGTATCAGCTACACGTGCTGCTATGTTACATGACTTGTTTTTATATGATTGGAGATTTAGAGAAGATGGTAGAAAAGGCTTACATGCTTTTACACATCCAAAAACAGCTTTGGAAAATGCTTCTAAATTATTCAAACTAAATGAAAAAGAAAAAGATATTATTTTAAAACATATGTGGCCTGTTACAATTAGGCTTCCAAAATATAAAGAAAGCTATGTTATTACATTAGTTGATAAATATTGTGCTTTACAAGAATCTATTAAATCATATAAATCTAAGAAAAAATTTCAAATTGCATATAGATATGCATATGTATTTTTAAGTATGCTTGTTATATTAAGATAACTTATAAAAGGAGGCATATATCTTGACCTCCTTTTACTTAATATCTAGAAGTACTATTAATTTTCTACTAAGATTAGAAAGGAAGGAATTTTTATGATTAAAGTTTTAATTAATGGTTGTAATGGTAGAATGGGACAAGTCCTAGTAAAAGAAATTGATCGTTTTCCTAATTTATTATTAATAGGAGGATTTGATATAAATGATAATGGAACAAATACTTTTCCTGTTTATTCTAATATAGACGAAATAAAAGAAATACCTGATGTCATTGTTGATTTTAGTATCCCTGTTGCTAGTCTAAATATATTAAAATATGCTATTCAAACAAAAACAGCTATAGTCATTGCAACTACTGGATTTAGTAATGAAGAATTAAAAGAAATTGATAAAGCATCAAAAATTATCCCTATTTTCAAGTCTTCTAATATGTCATATGATATTAATTTAATGAAAAAAATTGTAGCACAAGTTGCTACTTCTTTGAAAGGTACAGATATAGAAATTGTAGAAACACATCATAACAGAAAAATTGATGCTCCAAGCGGTACTGCTATTACTCTTGCGGATAGTATAAACTCTGCACTTGGTAGTAATATGAAATATGTTTTTAATCGTAATAATATGAATGAAAAAAGAAAACCAAATGAAATTGGCTTTTCTTCTATTCGTGGAGGAAATATAGTTGGTGAGCATTCAGTACAGTTTTATGGAGCATATGAAACTTTTGAAATAAAACATACTTCATACTCAAGAGATGTTTTTGCAGAAGGTGCATTAAAAGCTTGTGAATTTATTTTTAATAAAAATGCTCGGATTGTATGGGATGGATGATATGGTTTAAAATTGGGGGGCACTTCCCCCCTACTATATGTCTTTTTCTTATTATTTCAACATTTCTAATATTTCTTCTTTACTTCTTACACCAACAGATTGTTTTACTAATTTTCCATTTTGTATTACTATAAGTGTTGGTATGCTCATTACACTAAAAGCTTTAGCTAACTCTTGTTCCTCATCAACATTTATTTTTCCTACTTTTACTCTCCCATTAATTTCGTTTGCAACTTCATCTACTATTGGTGATAGCATTCCACATGGTCCACACCAAGTTGCCCAAAAATCTAGTAATACTGGTACTTCAGATTTTGATACCTCTTCTTCAAAGTTTTTACTTGTTATTTTTAATACTGACATATTATCTCTTCCTTTCTTTTTATTTATGTATTTATAGTGGTTTATATTTACCACTCTTACATATTATATCATACTTTATTTATATTATTCGCTGTTTTTATATAATTTTTTAACTATTAAAAGATTATTTCTTTTTTTAATTTGACGTAATTTATTCAGGCTTTTCTTAAATAATTTACCACACTTAACCCTGCAATTGTTCCTTCATATACTGCTTTCGATATTTGTAAAAGACCTCCTGTGCAATCTCCACAGGCATATAATCCGTGGAACATTTGTATTCATTTTTTTATCTACTACAATACTATTGTTATCTATTATTGCCCCTATTTTTCTTGCTAAATCTGTACTTGATGCTACTCCAACTGCTACAAATAGGCCATCTATTTGTATACTAGTTCCATCTTTAAATTTTATATTACTAATTCTATCTTCTCCTAAAATTTCTTCTATTTCTTTTTCTTTTATAGAAATATCATCATAATTTATGCTTCTATTTTGGACAAGTTCATCTCCATTTGTTAGTATTGATACAGATTTTGCAACTGGTAATAGGCTTCTTGCTTCTTCTATAGCATAATCTCCACTTCCTAATACACTTACGTCTTTGTTTCTGTAAAAAAATGCATCGCATACAGCACAATAACTTACTCCCCTACCTTCAAATTCTTTTATTCCTTTTATTGTTGGTACTTTTCTACTTGTTCCTGTTGCAAGTATTAATGTTTTAGCTATAAATATGTTATTTCTAGTTTTTATATGAAAAGTGTTATTAGTATATTCTATTCCTACTACTTCATCTGTTTCTACTTCTATTCCAAGTCTAATAGCTTGATTTATTCCATTTAATAAAAGTTCTTTTCCTGTTATCGTATCTTTAAAACCATAATAATTATCTATTTTTTTTGTTTTCTCTAATGCTCCTCCATCTTTTCCAATTACTAAAACATTGAAGCCTGCCCTTTTTACATATATTCCAGAAGAAATTCCGTGCTGGTCCTTTTCCTATAATTATACAATCATAAATCATTTTTTACCCCTTCTATTTTAAAATAAATCATTAATATACATATATATGCATTATATCATCTTTTAGAACAATTTGTTCTTTATTAAAAAATTCCCAGTCTTTATCTTTAAAATACATATTATAAATTTCTTCTGACTGTTCTATTTCTTCTAATGTTCGTCCAAAGTAATACTCTAAATAATCTACTCTAGACCAATCTGGGCACATAGCTTTTAAATTTATATCTCCACTTATAAATATCCCTGGATATGTTCCTTGTGGCTCTTTTTTATATGTTGCTACCTTTGTTATAGTGTTACCTGTTTCTTTTTCATAATTTTCTACAATTTCTCTAATTTGTAAAAATTGATTGTAATCCATATAATTAAGGGTATATCTATCACGTGCAATATTTTGAAAACTTGTATATTGTATTAATAAATATGTTATTAATAATATTGATAATATATTTTTAGTTAACACTTTTGGTTTAGTGTTTATAAATGTGTATACTAAAACAATTCCAATTAATGATGCAAATGTATATGTACTTCTTGGTGCAAATCCTATTGAATTTGTGCTTTGCATAATTTGTGGAAATATTGTTACAACAAATGTTGCAATTATTACATATACAAGTCCTAGTATAGATAATATTTTTCGTGTTACAGAAACTTGTATAGTTTGTCCGATTGTTTGTTCTTGTCCTCTCCTCTTTTTTCGCTATAATGCATATAATACAAGTTATTCCTACTATTCCAAGTATTCCTACAAATAAGTATTGTGGTAAAATTTTGTATGTATATGTTAACATTTCTTTTGTGTTTAACCAGATTTTTTCTATTGATAGAAGTAAATTATATTCTCCACTTACTCTTGTATTTCCAAATATAAATTTTACTGTTAAATAGTTTATTAATGCTGGTACTCCATAACAGATTCCTGTAAAAATATTATTGATTATGAAACTTTTAATATCCTTTGAATATTTTACTATGTAAATACAACTTAAAGCGACAAATAATGCTACTGTTCCTTGATATGAAAAGTTTGCTAGTACCATATATATAAATGCTATTATAATTGATTTTACCTTGTTTTCTCCTTTAAAGAAGTCCACCATTTTTTCAAACGCTAGAACACAAAGTAACGCTGATAATATTAGTATGCCTTTTTCTAAAAATAGATATAACTCTATTGAAAATGCATTTATAATAATTAATATACTTGCAATTCCTGCAATTATTGTATATGAAATATCTTTTTCAAATATTTTGTATAGCTTATATATAGAAACTCCTGTAGTAATAAGTGCTAGGATAATTGATAAAAGATATGCTACTTCATTTCCTGAATGTATCAGTGTTAAAAAGGCTTGTGATGCAGCTGTTACAAATCTTCCTGACTTTATGAAGTGTTGTATCATTTCTTTAGCAGGTGTTCCAAATACACAGTATGTGTCTGTTGCATAATCCATTTTTATGAAAATTCCAAAAAAGGCTATAACTATTAAAATAAATATCCAAAATTTTGTGTCTTTTAATATTTCTTTTATTTTACTCATTTTTCTCCTTTCAAAGTTTGAATAATTTTTCAGTTTGCTTTTTTGTAGTCCATATATAAGTATGGCTGCTTTTTTGTAGTCTAATATTTAAAGAAATAGCCTTCATTTTCCCCTATAATTTCATCTTTTACAGTATAATTATGAATATTCGTATCATCTAAATTGTATAATACCCCTTGTAGTCCCCAATGATTTAGTTTTATATCTATATTTTCTTTACTTTGTGCATAAGTTTTAAATTCTTTTAAGCGATTTTCTATATATACTGTGTTGTCTTTAATACTTTTTACATTTACATAGAATATAAGTCCTGCATTAATAAACATTAGTATTACAAGTATAATTCCTACACTAAATTTCATTTTTTGTAAAAAAGAATATTGTTTATCTGCATCTTTTGTAAAATATAATAAATATATTATAGAAATTACAGGTATTGCATACACATATGGTATATATCTTGCCCAGTAGTTTCCATCTAAGATTATTAGTAAAAATGTTGTAATTCCTATTACTATAAAGTATGGTATTAATAAGTTATACTTTTTAGCTTTAATAAATTTTATAACCATTATAATTGCTACTATAACTGAAATTATAAATATCCCACTAAACAATGGTCCAAATCCTGCCATACGTATATCTGGTATTGTATAGTTTTTTATTTCTTGTTTTGATAATGTAAATGGTATTTTTAACTCTGGTTCTATATTCTCTTCTGAATATACTGGTGATGTGTTCTGTCCCTTAGCAAATAGTGATATTAAAAATATTTCTATATGGTTTTTATCTTTAAATGATTTTGGCTGTTCTTGTACTACCATATTATCTACATGTCCTTTTCCAGATAATGGATACAGTGGATGTCCATGGTCTAAAAAGTTCTTTGTGTATGAAGAAAATCCAATTATTCCGAATAGATATTATTACTACTATAGTATAGAATATTGTATATGTTATTAAATCTTTTTTTAATACTTCTTTTCCTTTTTTATAACTTATATATAACCAATAAATATAAAAAGCTAAGCAAAATAGTCCACTAAATGCTAGTCCTGTAAATTTTGCATTAATACACCATATAATACTTGATGCAAGTATTATAAATGTTTCTTTTCTTGTATTTTTATCTTCATTGGTACTAATTATAAAACATGAATATAAAATTAATGCTAAACTTAACATTAATACAGCATCAACATAATAATTACATATTTGAACAATTGTAATCCCATTAAATGCTATTATGAAACTAATCGCAAATGCAATTAACCAATGCATCTTTTTATTTTCATATAAATATGAACCTATTATTGCAAAAGTGATATACATAAAAATAAGAGTATATGCTTTTCCACTTTCTATGTTATTTGTAAAAGAATATATTACTGATGCAAAAATTTCAGTTGCTTTTGCATAGTGGTCTACCCATAATGCATTTATATTATCATCTGATACATCAAATACATTTCCTAATTCTTTAGTAAAATCTCTACTGCTTTCATATGATGGGTTCCAACCGTTTTTTAATGCTCCAATAGCTAGTTTATGATAGGTATTTCCATCTGCTGTTAAATCGTAAACATTACTGCTTATTATTATGCTTGTTACAAATACTACTGTTCCAATTACTATTGGTATAAGTTTTTCTTTCCATTTTTCTTTTTTATATAAAATACAATATTCTATTATGCTTAATATAAATATTATTGGCAAATGAAATGGTGTTACTGTTATTTTAATAAAATATACTATTGTTGTAATAAGCAAAATATTTGTCATTACCATAAGTAAATATATGCTCGATTTTTTTACTGTACTAACAATATTATTTATCATTTTTTCTCTCCTTTTTATTTTTAGTACGTTTCTACAAAGTTGTTACTTAATCCTTTGTTTAATTTTTCTATCAATTCCTTTTTTCTTTGCTATTTTCATTATACCAGTTTTTTGTAAAAATGTTATAAATGCTCTCCATAATGGATTTGTCCATAATCTGTCTTTTAAATGTTGGAATTTTGCATTTCCTGCGTCTACTCCATATGTTCTTTTATCTACTTGATTAAATATTACTAATAATTGTGCATATATTTCCTTGTTTTGTGTAACAATTTCAGAATTAATTTTACTTCCTTGTTCTATTAAAGTAGTTATTTCTTTGTCCATTATTTTTACCATATCTTTAATAGAAAAACCATTTATAACTTTTTGCCTACATACTTCTGCCATTTGTTCATAATTTGGATTTTCTATTATTTCTAGTAAAGCTTTTGCATAACGTTCTATTTCTTCCTTCGGATAATTTCTATCATAAAAATTATCTTTTGCTGTTTGTATATTTTGTACAACTCGTCCACAAGTATTATCTACTAATTCTTTTTGTCCTCCTACATCTGCTGTTACTACTGGTGTTTTCATTGATAATGATTCATAAGTTGTTAGTGTAAGTCCCTCTGTTAATGATGCTATAATTTGCACATCTGCTAATTTATAAAATGGCTTTGAGTCTTTTTTCATACCAAAAAATATTATATTATTGCTTACACCTAGTTTTTCTGCCATCTTTTTCATAGAGTTTAACTCTGGTCCATCTCCAACTACAAATAGTATAACATCTTTTCTTTCTTCACAAATTTTCTTTAATATGTGTACTATTAATAAAGGTCTTTTTTCTTCTGAAATTCTTGCCAAAAATAAAATTATTTTTTTGTCTTTATATTTATTTTCATATTGTATTATTTTAGGATAATCTTTTAATTCTACTTTATCTTGGTCAAATTCTTCATAGTCTACTCCTATATAAACTGGTTTCATGTTTTGGTTTTGTCTTCCCATTTCTTCTGTCATAACGGTTGTTAAGTATTTTGTACAAGTATATGTTTTATCAAGTATTCTAGAAAGTGCTGTAGACTCTCTTGGATATTCACCATTTCTCCAACTCCAGTTTTGTGAGTGCAAATAATCTGTAAATACTACACTTGGAAATTCTGATTTTAACCATGGTAGTGCATAATATCCATAAAAACTATTCGATTGCATTACAAATTCAATATTACGTGAATATATTAAATAATGTATAAAGCTTGCCCAATCTTTTCTATTTAAAAATGTTGTTAAATCAAATATTGTTGCATGTTTTTCAAACTTGCTCCTTAGTACATAGTCTGATGGCTCTGTTGTTATTATTGTTATATCATATTTTTCTTTGTCTAATCCTGATATTAAGTCATAATTAAATTTATCGGCACCTCCTACATGAAACCAAGGAAATATGAATAGTAAATGCTTTCTTTCTCCTTTTTCATAGATAGGCTTTTTATCCCATTTAAATGTGTATGGGTATGTATCATAATCTGGGTCAAATTTGGTTGGAAATTGTATTGCTTCCACATAGTTTGTTACTTTATTTGCCTGTTCGCTTATAACTTTTCTTGCATGCATATCTTTTTTCTTGTCTGCATTTATTGATGCAAGCATTCCACCTTCTTTTTTATTACGATACCAAAATCCATAAAAGTTCATCCTTATTGGAATATGTCCTTTTTCAAGAAGTCTTAACCATAAATGCCAGTCTTCATGTACATCTTTATCTACTACTCCATATCCTCCTACTTCTAAAATTGCTTCTTTTTTTATTAATGAGCATACTGGTAGTAAATTTTCTTGTTTTTCTACATCTATATCAAAAACTTTTTTCCATAAAAACTGTTTTCCATCAAAATTTGCCATATCAGCATATACCCAAGTAGCTTCTGGGTTTGTTTGTAAAGACCAATATGCACACTCTATCATTGTTTTATCTATTAAATCATCTGAATCTAATGTGAATATTAAGTCTGTTTTTGCCATTTGTATTGCTTCATCTCTTGATATAATACGTCCTTTATTTTCTCTTGAAACTACTTTTATTCTATCATCTAATTTTTCTATTTCTTCTAGTATTTCTTTTGTTCCTTCCTCAGTACTTCCATCATTTATAATAATCCACTCCCAATATGGAAATGTTTGGTTTAGTATAGAATATGCTGTTTGTTTTATATATTTTTTTGTATTATAATATGGTGTTATAATAGTAATAAGTGCATTACCATCATTTTTTGAAAGGTCTTTTGTTAAAGTTTGTCCTGGTTCATTTGAATAATCAAAATACTTTTCTTCCTCCATATATTTTTATCAATCCTCGTATAATATATTTAGGTTTTTTTAGTGGGATTTACCTATAAACCCATACTATTTTATAATAAAATAATTTAATTTATGTTTAATATTGTATATTTTTGTCTTCAATTATTTTATAAAAACTGTATTACAATTTTATTATTAATAATTTATAGTTCCTCCGCAAAGCCTTTTTGTAATTTATTAAATATTAAGTATCCAACTATACATGAAATAATTAGTATTCCTCCTAAAATTAATAAACTTGTAATGTTTGGCATTGTTTGGTTATAAAATATGTCTCTATATGCACCTATAATATATGTCATTGGGTTTATGCTAAGCACCCATTCAAAGCCTGTTCCTGATATTGTACTAGCATTGTAAACTATTGGTGTTCCGATAAAATAGCAATTGTAGAGCTACCCCAATTAAATGTTGTAAGTCTCTAACATATACAGTAATACTAGATACTATAAAAGATATTGCAATTACTAATAAGAATTGTACAATATATATTATTGGATAAAATACTATATACCAAGTAAGTCCTAAGCCATTGAATAATACAAATGCAATTATGATGATGGTTGATATTAAAAAGTTAACAGCTTCACTAATACAAATTGCCATTGGTAAAATTTCTCTTGGAAAGTATACTTTTTTTATAATATTTCCATTTTCTATCATAGTAAATGCTGCTCTTGTAATAGCTGTAGAAAAAAATGTCCAAGGTATTAGTCCACAACATAAAAATACTACATAGTTTTTTTCATTGTTTTTCATTATTAATGGAAAAACTATTGCATATACAAGTATTTGTAATAATGGATTCAAAAATGACCACAATACTCCTAAAAATGAGTTTTTATATTTTCCCCTTATTTCTTTTTTTACACTTGTTTTTAGTAATTCTCTATAATTGTATAAATTTTTAAATACACTCATATTTGTTTTCTCCTAATTTCTATTACTATTTACAGTTCACTTATTATAGCTTGCTTAAGCCTACTTGATGTAGGATATTTTTTCTCTTAAGTTCAAAAGCAAAAATACTATATCTATGTGAAGATACTGTTCTACTTTAGTTTCCTATGAATAGCAATAATTTTTTATTGTTTTTTTAACTAACTTAAGCAGTAACATGTAAGTATTCGTCTACTACTTCTTTGGTATTTCCATCCATCCTTATTTTCCCTTCATATAACCATACTGCTCTATCACATAATTGTTTCACAGATTCCATACTATGTGTTACAAATACCATAGTTTTCCCTTCTTGTTTTAGTTCTTGCATCTTTTTAAAACATTTTTCTTGAAAATGTTGATCTCCTACTGATAATATTTCATCTATTAGCAAAATATCCGCATCTACATTAATTGCAACAGAAAATGCAAGTCTCATATACATACCAGAAGAATATGTTCTAACAGGGTTGTCTATGTAACTTCCTAGTTCTGAGAATTCTATAATGTTATTTAGTCTTGAATCTATTTCTTTTTTTGTTAAACCAAATATAGATGCATTAAAATATATGTTTTCACGCCCTGAAAAATCTGGGTGAAATCCTGCTCCTAGCTCTAAAAGAGATGTTAATTTTCCATGTGTTTCTATTTTTCCTTTATTAGGATAAATAATTTTTGTCATTAATTTTAGTAATGTAGATTTTCCACTTCCATTTACTCCAATTAATGCAACCGCTTCTCCTTTATTAACAGTTAAATTAATTCCTTTTAATACTTCTCTTTTTTCTTTTCTATTTCTCTTAAAGAACATTAATTTTTCTTTTATTGTATTTGCCTTGTCCATGTATACATTAAAAGTTTTATATACATTGTCTACAATAATACTATATTCTTTATTTTCTTGCATGCTTATCCTCCTATTTAATTCACTTGCACATTATATCATATTTATAAAAATTTGCAAAATAAAATTTGATTTTTAATATTCTCCTGCTAAGCTTTTTTACTATCTTCTTAAGTGAACCCTTATTATTACAAATATTGGTAAGTTTATATACTACAAAGTAAAGTCTTCTTTTTTAAGGGATGTGTTAGTTTTAATAACCTTCTAAGGATTATTATTATAAAATTAAGTTATCTACAAAATCTCTTTTTAGTAATTAATACACCTGGTATGTACATTAGTATAAATAAAATTTTATTAATTTTTCCTTTTACTGCTTCTAAACTTTCTTTAAATTTCTTATTCGTTAATACTGAAAACAATGTATAATGCTTTAGTATATATATCCTTTTATTAAAGTATATACCTTTTAAGTCCATATCAAACATTTCTTTAAAGTATTTATAATACCCATATGGATTTTTTCTAAATATTTTTGTAATATTTTCAGAATAGCCATCTTTTTGGTATTCACATATCATAATAGGTTCATTAATACATTTGATTTTATATTTTAAATCCATTTTATGATACATACTTGCTTCTGTTATAAATTTTTCATTTTTCTCTAATTCATAACTATACTCTCTTCTTATTTTTGAATTATATACTAAAGCTTTTTCTCCTGTTTCTCCTTGCTTAAAATATAAATCAAACATTGTTGTTTCTTTTTCTTTAAACAAATTACCTATATTGCACTCATTTTGGTCATATTTTAAATAACATAGAGCATATGTTTTTTCATTTAGCTCATTTAATGTATTTTTTATTGTTAAAAATGCATTTTCTTTAAAGTAATCATCTGAATCACATTCTACTATTAAATTCCCTGTTACATATGGAACTAAGTTATTAATTGCTTCCATTTTTCCTTTATTTTCTTGGCTATAATATTGGATATCGAATTTGTCTTCGTTTATAAACTTTTTTATTATCTCTTTTGTATTATCTGTTGAACCATCATCCATTATTAGCCACTCTACATCTATCCCATAATTTATATTTTTTAATATACTATTATATAGTCTTTCTAGTAGTTTTTCTCTGTTATATGTTGGTGTTAAAATAGATATCTTCATATTTTGTTCCCCTTTTTAGTATTACTTTCTTCACACTAGTTTGTGTTTTATAATATTTCTTTTATTTCTTCTAATATTTGTGTATTATCATATGAATTTTCTTCACTTTTTGGTTTGTTTTCATTTTTTTCTTTACCTGTATTTTTTTCTTCATTTGCTATATCTATAATAATTTTTTTTAAGCCATCATATATTCGTTCTTCATTATTTTCTACTATTAGGCTGTTTTTGTAATTTGCAATTGCTTCTCTTGCTGCTGTATTTGTTATTATTATAAACTTGTCCAAAATTTTTGCTTCTTCTATTACCATACCATATCCTTCATATTCTGATAATAGACAAAATATATTCGCTTTTTTTATATATGGGTATGGGTTTTCTTTTTTTCCTAGTAGCTTAAATGTTTTTCCTACATTTGCTTCTTTTATTTGTTTATGTAATATTTCTTTTTGTGGCCCATCTCCTATTACATAAATATTATGCATAATTCCGTTGTCTATTAGTTTCTTGTGGACATTTACTAGTCTATCTATTGCCTTTTGTTTTGTTAATCTTGCAACTGTTACTATATTTACTTTTTCCTGTTCTAATTCAATATTTTCATCTATATTAGCTTTTTTTAGAACATTTTGTGCATCTATATAATTATATATAAGTTTTAATTTGTCTTTATTTATATTAGAATAAGTGTTTTCAAATTTTTCTAAATTGTCTTTACTTACAAAAATTATTTTTTTGTATTTATTATATACTTTTTTATCATATTTCTTTTTAATCTTTGCTTTTAAACTGTTTCCAAACACTTGTGAAATATCATTATGTACCCATGCTATTTTATTTGTATTTACATTTTTAGTAGAAAACAATCTTGTAATAGGTCCTTCCAAAAAAGCTATTTCTGTATTATATTTTTCTTGCTTTATATTTTTATTATATATAGCATTTTTCATTAAAAGTAATTTAAGTGAAATAAATATCTTTTCTAATTTTGACATATTTTTATATTGTGTATCATATAAACTTTTAATTTTTACATTATCTGAAACTGCCTTTTCAAATTCACCACCTTTGTACAAAGTAAAAATAGTTATATCATATTCACTATTTAACCTATTTACAATATCTACTAATACTCTTTCTGCTCCACCAAGGTTTAAGCTAGTTATTCCAAAAACAATCTTTTTCAATTTTTTCTCCCTATCTCCATTTTACTCACGTTATTTTTATCTCTTTTATAGATATATTCTATATTAAAAACAAAGAAATATCAAGGCTATTGTTATAATATTTCTTTGCCTATATTTTATTTATTGTTGTAATTACTATGTCAATATTTTGTTATGAAATTATTTTGTCTATTTTTTCAAAAATGTAAGTGATTAACAAAATAACATATTAAAACCCTCAAGCATATCCAATATAATTGGCTCATAACTTGAGGGTTCGAGTTTTATTCTTTGTCTAAATTAATTTCTTCATATTCACCTTGATAATTTAATATTTCTTTCAGAAGTTCTTTTAAACATGTTAAATATTTTCCAATATTTTTCATCTCTTGGATTATAGTACTTCTTTTAGTGATATGCTTTCATATACTTTATTTCTCTTATATTTTTATCTTAGAAGCCAAGACTTTCATATTTCGCACCATCATTGCTCATACTACCACCACTGTGACTAAAATTAAAATTACCGTTTTATAATTTTATCACTCTTTTTTACTACATTTCCATTTGGATCGCATAAATAACCAACATTGATTCTTTCTGACACTTCCTCAACATTTGAAAAGATATATTCAGTTGATTTTACATACATCCATACATAATTATTGGGAAATGTTGCATTAATAAATTCTTCCCATGTTGTACCATTTTCTACTTCATAGTCTCCATTATAACTTGTATAATCTAACCCACTTATATTAAATTTTACTATTGCAGATTCAAATGGTACATTCCATATTTCACTCACCTTTATTTCATGCCTTTCATCAGTTGTTGTTAACGTTTTATCTAGTATTGTTTCTTCATTATTGTTTGATAATGTTCCATACTTATTTAATATTTCTATTAATTCTTTTTCTGTAAATTTTCCCATATTTCCTGTTTGTACATCTACTATGTCTAATTTCGCTTTTTCTATTATTTCTGCTCTTTCAGTCTTCATCTTAGCTTCATTCGCTGTTTTAAATATCCCTCTTTCTCCGTAACGTTAGACTTAATGTTACTCCTGCAAGTATTAATAGTACTATTATGGTTATCATCAGTGCTATTAGTGTTATTGCTTTGTTGTTTACTTTCATACATGTTATTATACTACTTTGCTTTTCCTTCCCAACTCTTCTTTCTTTAATAACTTTCACTCTGTTCTGTTTCTCTATTTTTAGCATAATCTTCTTTTGCTCCTTTCAATTTTTTTACTTTAGTATGTATTTTCTTTTTTAATTACTATGTTTACATTTTACACTACTAACAAGAACTACGTCAATATATGATACAATATTATTTCTTCCATTTGAAATTAGGTAACTAATTTATATATTAGTTACCTAATTTCAGGAGACAAAAAATTCCTCTATAAAAAAATTAGTAGGAATAATATAAGCCTACTAATTTTTTATATCAACAATTTCTATATTTTTGACATTTAATATAATATGTTGTATAATTAATGTGTTAACATAAACTTTTTTGCAGAAAGGTGGTTATTTATGGGACCGTATTGTCGAGTTTGTTGCGAAGAAAATGTTGTTGTTGATTTTTTCTTAAACGGTCACAATGTTGAGAGCATGGATATATTTATATATCATCCAGAACATGTAGAATGCTTTTACATGGCTCAATCACTCATTGGAATAATTACTATTCGGATTGAAGAAATAATGTTCGAAGTATATCCCAATGATTATGAACTGTTTAGGTATTATCAAATTGGCTTCAACTGCGTCAAGAATGTTTTAAATTATCCTTGTGCAATTCTTGGGTAAATTTACCACCGATTTTGTGGGAATAGATTTTTTAGCTATTCCCACTCTTCTTTTTTATTTATTAGTAATGTAGCTATAACAATAATTATTATTGATGTAGAAGAATTAAAAAATGTATATCCAGATAAAAATGCAAGTGCAAAACTAAATAATAATCCTAGTACTAACATTACATATTCAGAATCTATTTTATTTCTATTTTTTATTCCTACATATATGCCATAACAAACTATTCCAAGTAATGGTACAAAATATAACATAAATCCTATTATTCCAAAATTGAATAAAAATGCTGGTATTTCCATTTCTAGTACAAGTTCTCTATAATTTGCCATATATCCATTTCCAAACAGTATACTTAATGGATTTTTTTGGTTTTTTACTAAATAAAAATTATATACTAATTGTTGTGTCCTCATGTCATTATTTACAACATTATGTTTATTTGCAAATTCGTATAAATCTAAAATAGATTTTTTTGCAGCCTCACTCATATATCCTTCTTCTAATTCATTTTTGTCTATCTTTTCTTTTATTTCTAACAAAGAACCAGAAATATGTGATTTAGAATTATTTGATTCATCTACTATATTATCTTCTATATTTTGAAGATGCTTTCTTCTTTGTAATGTGCTAGAACCAACACAAGCCACTATCCCTACTATTACAACAACTGCACACAAGCTAATTATTAGTATGTTTTTATTAAGTTGTACTTTATGTAGTACTGAAACTAATATTTCAGTACTAGCATATATTAATAGTACTAAAATAAAACCAAATAATCCCACCCTTGTTCCTATAAGTGTTGTTAAATAAATCCCAACAAGTGTTATAACTACAATTATAAAGTACTTATACTTTTTGTCTTTTAATAATGTAAGTAATAAAAACATTGATAATATCAATATTGCACTAACACTATTCCCAGATTCAAACCAACCTTTAAACCCCATTTTTTCTATGTATGTAGATGAAGATGTATTTGTTAAAATTGATATGTATATAGATATAATGTATATTGTAGTAGAAATTAATACACTATATTTTATTTTTTTACAATCTTTGTTTTTAAAAATATATATGTAAATAAATAAATTTAATATCATAAATGAATAATTTATTAAGTATTGTAATTCATGAATAATTCCACTATATGAGCTGTTTGTTTTTAATATATTAAATATTCCTAAATGAACTAATGCATATATTGCATATATTGCTGAAATCACAATTAATTTCATCTTTATTTTATCTTTAAAGAATATATATGCTATTACATATATTGGTATAATTGGTCTTATAAACGTTGATAAAGATATATTTGTCAAAAATATATTTCTAAATATAAAACTTGACATATCTAGTATTGGACACAGAATTATTAATATGCATAATAAATTTTCTGGTGCTATTTGTTTCTTTATTTTTTCCATTTTTTACCTCATTTTAAGTTATATTACAGTTTAGTAATATATATCTATATGAATAAATACTATAAGAATATGCATCAAGACTAACTTCTTAACTCCTCATATATAAAAAGGGGATTTTTCTACAATTCATAATAAACTTATTTTAGCATAATATGCAATTATATTATACTATATATTTTTGCATATATCCTATATGTTACTCTATTTACACTTAACATATATCTTTTCTTATTATTCATGTTTGTATTTAAAACTTTATTTTGTTTCCATAATGGGAATTTTTCATTCAGTTTTATCCATGTTTCATTTAATAATTCTTTTCTTAAATTTTCATCTTTTATTTTTGCTATTCTTTTAAATGAACTACATAGTAATAATCTTGTATATGTAAATTCTATTAATTCTTCATATTCTTCATACAAATTCTCTTCTTTATAATATGCAATAACATTTTCTAAAACTTTAAATATATCTTTTATATTTTTATTTAAGTTGTTTATTAATGATGATTTTCTTTGTACATAATATATAAGTGGCTTTTTTATAAAACTTACTCTTTCTATATATGGTAGTAATTTATAAAAAAATTCTACATCTTCATATATTAAATTTTTTGGAAATTCTACTTTTGCTTTATCTAACATTTCTTTTCTATATAGCTTGTTCCATGCAACAACTCTTGCCTTTTCAAACATTTCTTGTTTCCCAAAATACTTTTCTCCAATATCTTTTTTCTTTCTTTTTAAATATGTCCAATAGAAGTTACACTCTACTATATCACTGTCTTCTTTTTCCGCTTTTTCATACATTAGCTGATATGCTTTTACTCTTATGTAATCATCTGAATCTAAAAAAGCAATATATTTTCCGTGTAGCAAGTTTCATACCATAATTCCTTGCATCACCTAAACCACCATTTTCTTTTCTATAGTATTTAACATTACTATGTTTACTAGCATATTCTTTTGCAATTTGTGGTGAAGAATCTGTTGAACCATCATCTACTAGTATTATCTCTATATTATCTAATGTCTGATTTACTAGTGAATCTAAGCATTTTTTTAAATATTTTTCTACATTATATATTGGAACAATTACGCTAACTCTTACCATTTTTAACAATCCTCTCTATTTTGTTACTCCTTATAAGAATAATAAAATTCTTTATGCTAATGTTTAAATATTGTATTTTATTTTAATTTCAAATAGCATTTTATATTTGTTCTTAATATTAGCTTTTTTATTAGCTGTTTTAAATTGGTTACTTGTATATTTTTTATCATTTTTCTTTCTTTTATTTTTTGAATATAGATGTTTACATCTTGCTTTTTTATTTCTTTTAGTTTTAAAATTATAGCATTTGTATAATATGTTTTTATATTCTTTTTAGTTCTATTTGATATTTCTTGTTTATCTATAAATTCTATCATTGTGTCATAATGTGATAATACATCATTAAATTTCTTTAATGTCTTTCCGATAGTCTTCATTTCTTGTTATACTTCCAATTGTTTGTAAATAATAATATCCATATGTGTTAATAGAAACTACAGTTTTTGCTTTTATAATTATAAGTGGAATTAACCCAAAGTCTTCATGTTCTGTATTTATTTTAAATTTTAAATTATTTTGTATAAATAGGTCTTTTTTAAATGCATATACACATGGTGAATCTAGTAATACATCAGAAAAGCATAACCTATTAAAAGCTGTTTCTCCATCTACTTTTCCAAATACAGGTCCATCTACTTTTTCTATAGTTTCTCCTTTATCATTTAATCTTTCTAGCTTATATTTTATAATATCTATATCTTCTTCTATATATTTTAGTAATTCTTCTATTAATCCTTCTTTTATATAATCATCTGAATCTATAAATAGGATATATTTTCCATTTGCTTTATCAATTCCAAAATTTCTTGTATCTGCAATTCCTGCATTTTGTTTTTCATAGTAAGTTATTTTATTAGGATTTTGTTTTTCATATTCTTTTAAAATATTTTTAGAATTATCTGTTGACCCATCATTTATTGTAAGTATCTCTACATCTTCAAGTTTTTGAATAAGTATTGAATCCAGACACTTTTTTAAATGTGTACTTGTATTGTAAACAGGTACAATAATACTTAATTTACACATTTTTTACTCCTTTACCTCTTAAGTTTAATTTCCTTATATCATAAAATTGCTTATAAAATCCCTATTATACTAAGATATATTTTTGTATTATACTACATTTTTAATATTCTTTCTAAATTTTCTATAATTTCTTTGTTATATGTATTTGGATTAAATTTTTCTCCCATTTGGTAGCCATTTTGTATAAAATTTTTCATAGTTTTATAAAGAGTTTCTTCGTCTTTTTCTATAACTTGTCCATATTTATTGTTTATGTCTTCCATGACATCTGATACATTTGTTGTAATTATTGGTTTGTTTAATACTATGCTTTCAAGAAATACTACTGGATAGCCTTCATAATCTGATGTAAATATCATAGCATCTGCTAATTTCATATATGGATATGGATTTTTCTTTGCTCCTAAAAATTGTATTTCTTCTATAAGTCCATATTTTTTTACTAGTTCTTTATATAAAGAATTATCCTTTCCGTCTCCTATAAATAGTATTTTAAATTTCATACCATCTTCTTTTAATCTCTTTGATGCTTCTATAATCCTTGTTAATCTTTTTTGAAGTTCGTCATGTCTTCCTATATTTGCAAATGTATATGTATGTTTATTACTATTTTCATTTTGAATTTCTTCTTTAATTTTTATATTGTCTACAGTTTCTTTTGATAATTCTAGTATTTTTTTATAGTCAATCAAATTATTACAATGTATAACTTTATTTTTCATTTGTGGATATACATTTATAAAGCTTTCACATGCTTTTTTGGAAACAAATACTATCTTTTTAAACTTACAAACTTGTATACCATCAAAAAATTTTTCTACTTCTTGATAATTATTTTTATATAATTCTAAGTAGTCAGCATGTCCCCATAAAGCATTATTCTTTGATGATGTTCTTGCTACAAATGAAGCCATATGCGAATATGTTGCAAAAGAAGCGGAAAAGTCAAATTTGTTTTTATATTTTATTATAAAGTTAATTCTTTTTAATAAATTAATAGCTTTTCTTAAAATTACATTTTTACAATTGTCTGGCTTATATTCTATAACATTTATATTAGTATTTAAATCTTTTAAAAATATCCCTTTTTTCTCTTCTAGCACTAATGTTATTTCATATTTTTTGCTTGCTAAATAATTCAGAAGTGTAAGTAGTGCTGTTTCTATTCCACCAACTTCCATATTGACTGCTGCAAATAATAATTTTTTCATATATACCTCTTAATCAAACTTTATATAATTGATTATTGTTTATTTTGTTGTCATTATATCATATGCTTTTGGAATTGTCTATAAAAAAGAAGATAACTAATTTGAATCTAAGTAACATTGAAAATTTAATATAAAATAAGAAATATACATCCTATAATTTTAGTAAACTATAGGATGTATATTTCTTATTTTTATGCAATTCCATATTTTTTCTTAAATTTATCTGCTCTACCACCTGTTGTATTTAGTTTTAAGTTTCCTGTCCAAAATGGATGACATTTTGAGCAAACATCTACTTTTATATCTTTTTTTGTTGATTTTGTTGTAAATACATTTCCACATGCACATGTTATTGTTGCTTCTGTAAATTCTGGATGTAATCCTTCTTTCATTTTGTGTTCACCTCTTTCACTTTTTATTAAATTTGCTAACTAATATCTTAACACAAATTTTATTCTATTTCAACCAAAATTAGTTAATTTTTGAAATTTTTATTAATTTTGGTTACAATACATATTTCATCTATGTACTTATTTATTCTCTTTGTCATTATCTAACATATATTGTGCTGATGTTCTTAATTCTTCTTTAAATGATAATTTATTAACTAATTTAAACATTACATTAAATAAACATGCCACAATTAAAATAAAAAGTCCTATTTTTTTCCAAATTCTTGCAACCATATTTTATTCCTCCGTTTTTTATCCTCTTTTATAATTATACTATATTTTACGATTTTGTCAATACAATTGTTTTTTAAGACATGGTTATTTCATGGAATATTGTAATATTTGATGAATTTCCACTGTTTTTTAAATAGTTTCTATATGAAAGAAATGTGATAATGTCTTAATTTTATACTTTATGTATTAAAATTTTCTAATTCTACGTTTGTATTAATTTTTTTTGGTTACACTAAACTTAGTATAATGTATGGAGGGTATAATGAAAACAGAAAAAAAATTTATAGCTTTTACAATTCTAATTTTACTTTTTTCTTTAACTGGTTGTAAAGATAATACTATAAATAATAGTGTATCTGTAAATAAAATTAATACTGAAGTTACTATTAATACTACTAACAGTATGTCTACTAATTCTAATACAACCAATAACATAACAGAAATACGAATACCTGAACATGAAGTTAAAAGTATTGAAGAGGTTGAACTTTCTTCTTTTTCTACGAAACTTGGTGGTAAAGATACTCCTAGAAGCCGTAATATTGGAATAACTACTTCTATTTTAAATGAAACTGTTGTAAAGGATGGTGAAACATTTTCTTTTTGTGGAACTGTAGGTAATCCTACAAAAGATAGAGGTTATGAAGAAGCTGATTCCTTTGATACAAATGGAAAAACTGTTAAAACTTATGGTGGTGGTAATTGTCAAGTAAGTAGCACTTTATACAATGCTGTACTTGCTGTAGGTGATTTAGAAGTAAAAGAGCGACATGCACATATTAAACCTGTTCACTATGTTGAAAAAGATAAAGATGCAACTGTTGCTTATGGTAGTGTAGATTTTAAGTTCAAAAATAATACTGGCAGTAGTATTAAAATATATGCTAATTCTGATTTAAATGGTGTTAATATACGAATTGTAAAAATGTAACAATATAATTTATTTTTAGTCTATATTAAAAGAAGTATAATATAAAAATATAGAGAATATTTCCCTTTCATCAATAAAAGAAAAAAATCTAACACATTTTAATCTTTTTTTGTATTGCTCACTTACACATTGCT
>CATKFT010000165.1 GCA_949747745.1 uncultured Clostridia bacterium | reverse complement strand
TAATCAAATTTAATAAAACTAATCCTTAAATTGTTTTAAGAAAAATTCCATCCTTGCAATAAAATCTTTGTTA
This sequence comes from uncultured Clostridia bacterium, assembly GCA_949747745.1. The sequence continues at coordinate 2,532 of CATKFT010000165.1, read as the reverse complement.
GTTTTTGTTGCCACTAATTGGTTTAATAATTGTTCTGTAACTTCAGCAACTGTCATACTAGACATAGCTTTCCTTAATGCAAAAACAGTTTCTAATTCTTTTGACTCTAGTAATAAATCCTCTTTTCTTGTACCTGATTTATTAATGTCTATTGCTGGAAAAATACGCTTTTCTGATAATTTTCTATCTAGATGCACTTCCATATTACCTGTTCCTTTGAATTCTTCAAAGATAACTTCATCCATTCTACTGCCTGTTTCTATTAGGGCACTAGCAAGAATTGTTAAACTTCCACCATTTTCTATATTTCTTGCAGCTCCAAAGAATTTTTTAGGCTTATGTAAGGCACTTGGATCAAAACCACCAGACAATGTCCTTCCAGATGATGGTATTACTAAGTTATATGCTCTTGCAAGTCTTGTTATACTATCTAATAATATAACAACATCTTTGTTTTGTTCAGTAAGTCTTTTTGCTCTTTCTAACACCATTTCTGCAACTTTTACATGATGCTCTGGTAATTCATCAAATGTTGAATATATAACTTCACCTTTTATAGAACGTTTCATGTCTGTTACTTCTTCAGGTCTTTCATCTATTAAAAGTACTATTAGTTCTACTTCAGGATTATTTGCACTTATGCTATTTGCAATTTTCTTTAAAAGTGTAGTTTTACCAACCTTTGGAGGTGCAACTATCATTCCTCTTTGCCCTTTTCCTATTGGTGAAATTAAATCTATTAATCTCATTGCATATTCATTTGATGTAGTTTCTAAGTGTAATCTTTCTTGTGGGTATATAGGTGTTAAATCATCAAAACTTTTTCTTCTATAAGCTTTTTCTGGTGATTCACCATTTACTTCTCCAACAAATATTAAAGCTGGAAATTTTTCTCCTTCTTTTGGTAATCTTGAAATTCCTTTAATTCTATCTCCTGTATCTAATTTGAATCTTCTAATTTGTACTGGAGAAATATATATATCATTAGGAGTTGATAAATAGTTATCACCTCTTAAAAATCCATATCCATCTGGTAATACTTCTAATATACCTTCAACTATTTGATCATCTTCATTTGCAACTTTGTAACTACCATCTGCTCCTCTTTGTGCTTTTTGATATACCTTTTCGGATGGCTTTTCTTCAAATATATCTTCATTTTTATCTTTAACTATATCATTGTCTGTGTTATCTATTTCTTGTAAAGCTATAATGATCTCCTCTTTTCTTAGTTTAGAAATGTTTTTTATTCCCTTTTCTTTTGCTAGTTCTTTTAATTCTACTAGCGATAATTCTTCATAGCCCATATTAATTTCCCCCATATATAAACTTTTCCTTATGTAGATATTGTATCATATAAATAACTATATCTCTACTATTTTCTTTATTAATTTACAATTTTTTTATATAAAATTTTCTATCTTGGATTTACTTTTAAGAATACAATTTTTTTGACAGATTAAATTAAAATAACCTATAAAACTCACTAGATAGGTTCTATAGATTATTTATCTATATCTATATATACTTTTTCATTTGGTAAATACATATCTAACTTTTCACGTGCTAATTCTTCAATATATTCAGGCGAAGATATATTTTCTTTTGTAGCAAGTAAAGTTTGATTATATTCTTGTTGTTGCTTAATTTTATTTCTTAAATTTTCTTGTTCATTATTATATGCATTAATTGATTTTTGCTGATTTATTAAAGTTATAGAGATATATAATATAACACAAACAAGAAAACTCTTTTTTACTAATTTTTTTATTTTCATATGTACCATTACTCTCCAAAATCTACTTAGTTAAATTTATTGTGATTCATAATTAAAAAGTAAACTATTCTTTAAGTTAAATTAATTACTAAATGTGACATTTAAGAAATATTGTTATTCTATAATTATTTACATATTTATAGAATACTCTTTATATATATTTCTACATATTTATTAAAATTCCCTCTTTTATGACACTTTTTTTGTAGTTTTATTAGTTTTTTTAATAAAATTTGATATTTGTAGTTTGTTTTTTATCAAAGTTTTTTTAAAATTGATACATATGAAGGAAATTGGTCGAAAAAATAGTTTTTTTAGAATAGTTATTACTAATTTTAATGGATATAATATAATTTTGCTTGCTTTTATTATTATGTCTTTAAAGAAAGTAATTATTGTTACGCTAAATTTTATAATATATTTGCTGATTGTTAACATGTAAATTAAAGTTCCTAATATAATTCCTAAAAATATATAAAAACGTATTTCTCCATTGTTATAATAAAATATAAAGTATAATGTTAATATTCCAGTAAGTATCCAAAATATAATATCTTCTATATATGTAATGAAATCGGATGTTTTAAAAGATTTCCTAAGTATTCTAAATATATCAAATAAGATACCTATTAAGAGTCCATTTATTACAAATATAAGAAACAAATAAGCTTGATTATCCAATATTATACACCTATTTCTATTTGAAAATTTTTAAAGTCTTTTCCTACATCTATTTTTATAATAGTATTTTATAT
>CATKFT010000164.1 GCA_949747745.1 uncultured Clostridia bacterium | reverse complement strand
GTTTTAAATATGTAGAAGAATTTACATTAGATGATATATATATGAAAAATGATAAAACTAATGAATTTGCACCTAAAAACGGAAAAATTACAGATACATTAATTATTAGATATGTAAATGAAGATGATAAAAAAATAGTTTGTAAAAGACGTAAGCATGATAATAAAGGATTTGAAATAAGTACAGAAAAATCTGTATTAAAGGTAGTAAATATAGAAGATGCAGAAAAACATTTGAATATGTTAGGTTATACAAGATACTTAAATATGATTGACAAAAATTATATGTATGAAAATGATGAATATATAGCATATATTCAAGAAATAACAGATTTAGGAACTTTTATAGAAATAGAAGCAAAAGAAGTAGAAAATGCAGAACAAAGTGTAGAGAAACTAATAGAATATGTTAAAAGTCTTAATTTAAAGATAGGAACAAAATTTGATATAAGAAAAGCAGATTTATTATATTCAAAGCAAAATAATAAGAAATAAGTGTAGTTTTGCCTATAAATAGAGCAAAACTCTTTACTTTATTAACATAATATGGTACAATAATAGAGATTGAGAGGTGCTATTATGTCTAATATAAACTACAATCTTTATAAAATTTTTTGTACTGTTGCAAATTCTAAAAGCTATACAGAAGCAAGTGAAAAGTTAGATTTTACTCCTGCTAATATTAGTATGCAAATAAAGAATTTAGAGAAACAACTAGATGTAAAATTATTTAACAGAGAAAATGATGGTGTAAAATTAACAGAAGAGGGAAAGCAATTATATGAACTTATAAATAAAAGTATTTCTTCATTTGATTTTGCAGAGAAAGTAATAAAAGAACAAAACGATTTGGCTAATGGCACAATAAATATAGGGTGTCAATCACACTTAACGAATTATTACTTAATGGAATATATAAAAAAAGCTAAAGATGATTATCCAAACTTAAATGTAGGCTTAACTTGTGGAGCTGTTTCAAATGAAATGTTTGAGATGTTAAAAAATCATAAACTAGATTTTGTAATAACAGATGTTATACCAACAGAAACAGATGAATTTGTAATTGAAGAATTAAAGAAAGTAAATAATATATTTGTTGCAAAAGAACCATTAAAAATTGAAAATGTAAAAGAATTAGAAGATTTACGATATATATTAAATTTTGACTATACAATTTCTACTAAAAACTTAATGAAAGTTTTAAAAGAATATAATGTAAAAATAACACCAAACATGAAATGTGATACAACAGAGATAAGAGTTGAAGCAGTAATGAATGGGTTAGGAATAGCATACGTAATGAAAGAAGCAGTAAAAAAACAATTAGAAAATGGGGAATTATATGAGGTAGAAGTACCTATAAAATTGCCAGAACTAAGCATAAATTTGGTGTATATAAAAGATATGCTAACACAAGTAGATAAAAAATTTATAAAAAAATACTTAAAAAGTTAATAAGCAAGAATATAAACAAATAGGTAGAATATCCTAAAAAACTAGGGTATTCTTTTTTTTATGTTAAAAAATATTTAATAGTGATTAAAAATTTGAGAATAGACAGGAAAATTCTTACAATATATAATATTTATGTATCAATTTCAAAGAAAGAAGGATGTTAAAAATGCAAAAAAAGAGAGTTTGTTGGAATATTACTACAAAATGTAATCAAAATTGTAAATATTGCCACAGATTTTTAGGTATTAATGATCTTACTTATGAAGAAAATAAAGAGATATTAAATAATTTGATTAAAGATGGAGTAAACAACATTACTTGGACAGGAGGAGAAGCACTACTATATCCAAACTTAAAAGAACTACTAAAAATAGCACGAGAAAATGGTATAAAAAATAAACTTATAACAAATGGATTAGTTTTAGCACAAAATCAAGGAACAAGAGAGATTTTAGATTATTTAGATTCTTTGACGTTGTCATTAGACACAATAAATGATGATACCAATGAAGAATTAGGAAGAGGTAGAAATCATTTTGAAGATGTCAAGATTATACTAGACTATGTTAAGGATAAAAATCTTAAAGTTAATATCAATACAGTAGTTAGCAAGAAGAATATAAAAGAGATGGAACAATTAGGAGAGTTCCTAAATAACTATAATATCAGCAAATGGAAATTTTTTAAATTCATGCCACTTAGAGAAACAGCAGAAAAGAATAAAAATGAATTTGAAATAACAGATGCAGAATTTGAACAAACTAAAAATGTATTTAGACATTTTGGAAATATAGGAGAAACTGACTTTAGACAAGAAAAAGATATGGAAGATAAATATACTTTGCTAATAGCAAATGGAGATATAATAAAAACGGAACATGGTGTAGATGTAAAAAAGGGAAATGCACTATATCAAAATCCAGTAGAATTTATGTATGAATTAGAGGATAATAGAATGGAAAAAATAAAAATTTTAATAGCCCATAATAATGAAGAAATAAGAAATAAAATAGCAGATACAATAAAAGGTTTAGATTATGTTGAATTAGTAGGAACGACAGCAGATGGAAGAGAAACCTATAACAAAATTATAGAATCAAAACCAGAAGTTGTTTTTGCAAAAATGAACTTAGATAATATGGACAGTATAGAAATCATGGAAAAATCAAAAGAAAATTTAAAAGATAATGTTCCGATATTCAATATAATTACAAATAGTAAAGTAAGTGATGAATATATGAAAAATGCTTATGATATTATGGGAAGAAATTTGAATACATTTCTATCAGAACCAATAAACAATATGGAAATAGATAATATAATGCAATGTTATAAAGAATTAAAAGAGAATGCATAAACTAAAAAAGAAGAAATAGGTTAATTATAAAAACTTATTTCTTCTTTCCTTTTTGTTGGTGTAAATACATTACAACAATTTCTAAAAAATCTTTAGGTGTTATATTTTCTTCAATATCAAAATATTGCATAATAGGGCAGTCAATAGAATTTCGATACATATTTAATCGCTCTAGTGCTGTTCTAAAGCTGGATCGTATTGCAGAATTAGGTTTATTATGTCTTTGTCCAATTATATCAAAAATATCTTTTAATTTTTTCTGTAAATCAGGGTAGTAGTAGCATTCAAAAATAGCTTCTCTTATGTAATTAGTTCCATTTGAATTTAAAGGAATTTTCAATTTCCAAAACAATAGGTCAAGATCTTCATTAGTTAAATCTTCATATTCTCCAAAAAGATACATTTCATTTATTGTATCATATAAACCATCAAAATTTTCTTTATCATAGATTACTTTGTATATTTTAGCAGCATTAGACAAATCTAAGTTTTCTTCTTTTAGAGTTGTTAATATAATGTTGTTATTTCTCTTATCTGCAATACTCGTGGATAATCTATCAATTATTTCAATACAATTTATATCTTTTAAGCAAGAATCCAAAACTAATACATTAGGTCTAATATCAATATACTTTTCTAAAGTTGTAATCCCATCAACTGTTTCTATTATTTCTAACCTTTTATCATTTGCAAGGTTTTTACAAAGTTTTATTCTTTGCTCAGCATTAGGATTAGCTATAAGGATTTTCTGCATTTGTAATTCCTCCTACAAATGTCTATTTTAATAAATTCGATAACATTATACCATAAAAATTATGTAAACACAATATAAAATGGAAAATTTATCCATAAATCAAAATTTCAGCCTTTTTTCGCCCTTTATAGCCTTTTTCCACCTTTTTTAACATGAGTAAGAGAGAACTTTATATAATGCAAACAACTTAATCAAAGTCTTAAAAGAGAGTAGATTCAAAAGATGTAGAAGAAACAGAAGATAATTACAAATACATATATAAGACTTTGATTATTAAAATGATTTACTTTTTTATTATTTAAAACTCCTTTAAGAAATTTGTTTAGGAATTACTTTGCAAGGGAGTTTTTTATATGGAAAGGGGTATAAATAATAATGTAGAAGATAATTCAAAAATAATTACAATACTAGATGTAAGTATTATATATTTATGCCTATTTCAAATAATCAAATGTGCAATTTTGTGTTGTATGTTTGTTTTTTTTATTTACTAAAAGAAAAACATTGTCGTAGTCCACCTCTAATCAATTCAAACAAAACTGAATTGATTGGAGGAAAGAGAAATGCAAGATAATGCAAAATGTTTTATAAGGTTAAAAAAAGGAATTTATGAAGAAATTACTTACAAAGAATTAAAAGAAAAACGAAAAAAGTACAGTACATATAAGAAAAAGAAATTTATTAAAATAGATGATGTATTACTTGAAGTATTAAAAAAAGATTATGAAATTATGGAATATGAAGAACAAAGACAAAAATATTTAGATAGAGTTGCTAAAAAGATGAATTTAGTTTCTTATGATAATGAAACACAAGATGGCACTGAATATAAAAATGTAATATTAAATTCAACAGATAATATAGAAGTTAGTTTTGAGAGAAAAATTGAAATAGAGAAATTAAGGTTAGTTTTATTACAATTAAATGAAGAAGAATACAAACTAATAAAAGCATTATTTTTTGAAAACAAAACATTGCGAGAATATGCCGAAAAGGTAGGAATATCTCATGTTGCAATTTATCTCAGAAAACAACAAATATTAAAAAAAATTGAAAAAACTTTTAAAAAATTAAAATTTTTGCTTAACAAACCTCTTATTTTTTCACAGGAGAAATAAGAGGGGTTTTTTAATTCCACATGAACTTTGAAAATTAAATAATAATTCATTAGATACATTCCTACTGTTAGAGCTAGTTAAAAAGTAATATTACAAATTACTTCACTTAAATATAAGATAGCAACTTATAAGGCGAGGACAAGTAGTAGGTATAATGATACACTTGCAT
>CATKFT010000163.1 GCA_949747745.1 uncultured Clostridia bacterium | reverse complement strand
AATTCACAAAAAAATTAGCAATTGGGGTTGACAATTGCTAATTTTGGTTATAATATATTAAAAGAATTTAGCAGTCTTACACATAAAGTGCTAAAAGAGGTGAAAGATATGTTAGATAAAAGAAAAAAAGAAATATTACAAGCAGTAATAGATGAATATATAAACACAGCAGAACCAGTAAGTTCTAGTACACTTGTTAAAAAATATGGGTTAGATTATAGTAGTGCAACTGTAAGAAATGAACTTGCAGAACTTGAAAATATAGGTTATCTAGATAAACCTCATACATCAGCAGGGCGTGTGCCATCTGAAAAAGGTTATAGGTTCTATGTAGATGAACTATTAAATGAAGAAGACATATCAATAGAAGAAATAAAATATATTCAAAGTAAATTATCTACAAAAGTAAATGAAATAGAAGAGTTAACTAAAATTGCAACAACAACCCTATCTGAAATAACACATTATACAACAGTTGCAATAGGTCCTAAAAATGATATGCAAACTATTTCAGAAATAAAATTTGTTTTACTTGGAACAAGAATGCTTATGGTAGTGATAATTACAGAAGCAGGTCTTATAAAAGAAACCATAATAAAATATGAAAAGGATATTAACCAAAGCCAAGTGGAAACACTAAATAATTTATTTAATAGCAAATTAAAAGGAAAGCCATTAAATAAAATAGATAAACCAATGGAAGAATATATATATTCAGAAATTACATATAGTGTAGATGTCATAAAACCAATAATAGAACAAATTAATAAAGTAATTGAAGAAGAAAGTAATATTTATTTAGAAGGAACAAATAAGGCCTTTGATTTACCAGAATTTAAAAGTTTAGAAATTGCAAAAAATTTTGTAAACGTACTAGATGAAAAAGATTTAGTAATAGATATGTTAAATTCAGGAATGGCAAAAGACATAAATGTATATATAGGTGAAGAAAATGAAAATGAACAATTAAAAGATTTTAGTATAGTAACATTTAAACATTCTATAGGGGATAAAGATTTAGGAACGATAGGAATTATAGGTCCAAAAAGAATGGATTATTCAAAAGTAATTTCAGTAATGAAATATATTAGTAAGAAAATGAATGAAAAAGATTTATAAATAAAGATGCGACATACTTAAAAGAGCAATTTTGATTCTCCATAACCTATGAAGGATACAAATAACATAAAAACTAAAAAAGTTTTGTAAAAATTTGCAACAAAGCCAATCTAATAATGGAGCTTAAGTGAAGATTGATAGGAAGGAAACAATGATATTGATAGGAGGAAATAAAATGGAAGAAAACAATGAAGAATTAAAACAAGAAATTAAAGAGGATGAGCCAATAAAAGAACAATCAAGCCTAAAACAAGAATTAGAAGAAACACAAGACAGATATAAAAGAATAATGGCAGAATTTGATAATTACAAAAAAAGAAGTGCAAAAGAAAGAGAAGTTTTATACAATTCTTTAATAGCAGACATTGTAATATCACTACTTCCAACATTAGATAATTTAGAAAAAGCAGTAAATGCAAAAACAGAAGATACAGGATATAAACAAGGGGTAGAAATGGTGTTAAAACAATTTATGGATACATTAGGAAATTTAGGGGTAAAAGAAATAGAAGCAGTAGGAACAACATTTAACCCAGAATATCATGAAGCAGTAAGTAGTGTACAAGACGACAATTTAGGAGAAAAAGAAATAAAAGAAGAATTTAGAAAAGGTTATAAAATAGGAGATAAAGTAATTCGCCATAGTATGGTAGTGGTAGCAAATTAAAACCTATGAGTAAATTCATTTTGGTTTTATCAAATAAACACAGTCATTAAATTTAATAAATATAAATTCACACAAAAGAAAATAGAAATGAAAAATATAAATATTTAGGAGGAATTTAAAATGGGAAAAATTATAGGAATTGACCTTGGAACAACAAATTCATGTGTATCAGTTATGGAAGGTGGAGAAGCGGTTGTTATACCAAATGCAGAAGGTAATAGAACAACACCATCTGTAGTAGCATTTTCAAAAAATGGAGAAAGACTAGTTGGGCAAATTGCAAAACGTCAAGCAGTTACAAACCCAGATAATACAGTTATATCTATTAAAAGAAGTATGGGAACAGATAAAAAAGTAAGAATAGAAGGGGACGAATTTACACCACAAGAAATTTCAGCAATGATTTTACAAAAACTAAAACAAGATGCAGAAAACTATTTAGGAAGTGAAGTAAAACAAGCAGTTATTACAGTACCAGCATATTTTAGTGATTCACAAAGACAAGCAACAAAAGATGCAGGTAAAATTGCAGGATTAGAAGTATTAAGAATAATAAATGAACCAACAGCAGCATCACTTGCATATGGAATGGATAAAGAAGACCAAGACCAAAAAATTATGGTATATGATTTAGGTGGAGGAACTTTTGACGTTTCTATTTTAGATATTGGAGATGGTGTATTTGAAGTTTTAGCTACTAATGGTAATACTAAATTAGGTGGAGATGACTTTGATGAGGCAATTATCAATTACTTAGTAGATGAATTTAAAAAATCAAATGGAATTGACTTAAAAGCAGATAAAATGGCAATGCAAAGATTAAAAGAATCTGCTGAAAAAGCAAAAATAGAATTATCAGGTGTACAACAAACCAATATTAACCTACCATTTATTACAGCAGATGCAACTGGGCCAAAACATATGGATATTACTTT
>CATKFT010000162.1 GCA_949747745.1 uncultured Clostridia bacterium | reverse complement strand
TGAGAATTTTGATAAATATTTGAATTGTTGTAATTGAATTTTATATTTTCATCATTCTCAGCTAAATTATAAGCAAGAACTCCTGCCATAGCTTGTACTATTTGTTCTTCTGTATTAGGATTAATAAATGTAATATTCAAACTCTTTTTCAAAATTCTCACCTTCACTCTCTTTTAATACTATTAATAGTTCAAAAAAATATTCCTATTTTTGACTATCTTTATTATCTGTTTTCGATACACACAAAAACAAGAAGTATCATAATAATTATTACAATACTTCCTGTTTTTTCTTTCGCTTTTAATAAAAGTCATCAAAAGCATTCATTTTCAATTGTTTACCTCAATTCATATTCTTTATTTCGGTTAGTTACATGAAAACCTTCGCCTGTAAACTCAATTGCAGAGCTTTCACTCAAGATGCCTTGTGTACTGCATACATATTCTCTTGATTTTCCAGTTTTTGTACTGATTCCAACAATTTTGTTTTCATCTGGAATAAAAATCTGACCACGATGAATAGAAATATTGGATAACTTTGAAACTGTATAATCATATCCTAACATAGCATCTACTTCTTCTGCTTCTTTACTATCCTTTAATAGCCATGTATGGTACTCATCTTTCTTGTCGTCCTTATAAATAAACAACCACTGCGGTGTTTTAGAGCTGTTATCACGCTTAATAGCGTATTCCCTTATATAATTTGGACATTTTATTTCAAATCGATATGAATTTGTATCAATCATGACTTTACCTGGATACAGTGAAACTGCACAAAACTTACCGTCTTCTTCTACTTCAAAAACAGCATTATGGACATAGGCAACAAACTCAGGCATCATTCCACTCATGGTAACTTTGATTTTTCTAAGAGCATTACTTGTATCCACATAATAGAAATAATCACCTCTCACCAGACTCATGGATTTATAAGCACATTGCAAAACAGAAATCCGTTTTCCATCAGCTGCGTTCAAGATTCTTATTTCATCTTCGCTAGATACAAATACAAACCTGCCATCTTTTGAAAACTCTGCTTTCGTACCTGCTTCAATTGCATATTTCTTCCCTGTACTCTTATGCACAATATAACCATTGCTGTCTACATAAATGTACTTATTGAGAATAATATTACAATCGACCGAAGAAAATACACAGGTAGCAATAATGTCGCCACCAGAAGTAGCAACTTGCAGAACAACTGGTGCAGTCACCTTGGCCTTCAAATTGCAGATTGGACAATCATTAAAACGTCCATCATAGTAGGTTTTATGAACATTACAATATTTGAGATTCTTGTAGAGAACTTCTATGTCATCCATATAAGCATCATCTTTTCTTCCCTGTTCAAAAACTTCAAGGAAATGCTGTTTCAATTCAGGTGACATCCAATCATAACTTGGCAAACTGGCATTAATGCCAATATCTCCACAGTCTCTTGCAGGTCCCAAAATGGAAAGTTTCTTTTCCATTCTTTCAGGCTTTCTCATACGCTTTTTAGGCTTATACAATCCTCCAAAAGGATGAATAGTAGTAATAACCAAGAAATTCAAAACCGCCAAAGCATAATTCTCGTTCTTGATTGAAAACTTGATTGTTCCATTCTGCATATAACTGTCTGGGCAAGTAAATTCCTTAGTATAAGCACTTGGTGGAAACATCCTATCAACACCCCAGCTGGCAACATCTATAAAGTAAATTTTAGGAATGTTTTTGTTAACAATACTAGCAATGTCAATCATAATATTGCCACCGCTGACATCTCCTACCAAAATGCCTAATTTATGCAGCTTGCGAAAAATTTCATTGACCCGTTTTATCACCATCAAAGAATGTTTGTTGTTCACCTTATTTGTTGCAATAAACTTGTCATTTGCAAGCATATCAATATCATGTCCGTTTACAATTGTCTTCATTGTATAACCTGCAAATATTCCATCCATATAAATTTCTTCTTCTGGTCCAACCACTTCTTCTGGCAATTTACTTTTAATGCTAATGAAATATTTCGTTTTTGCCTCTATCACAGACAAATCTCTGGTTTCATAGTTAATATAAATCCGGTACATGATGCTGGGATTTTGTGGATTCGCATAAATAATAGCTTCGCCACCTTGTGCTTTTTTTATGAACTGTTTAAGTTCAAATTTAGTTAATCGAATCATATTGTTCCTCCTTTAGATTGAAATAGAAAAATCATCCATAAAAAGACCTTTGTGCTTTTCAAGAAACCTCTCAAGTCCAATAGGTAACCGATAATAAATCATACTAAACAGCTGACTTTTCTCTTCACTATCTAAACTTTTGCAAAATCTCAATCCATCACTTGCTACTCCTACATTTGAAAATCTTGCTTTCTCAAATGTACATAATTCAAATTCAGTTCCATTTTTATAGTTGGACAATTTTCCTCTCACTTCATCTAAGTCATAAGCAAAATAATTCGGCAAAATTTTCCCCTCTTCATTTTTTTCGCTACCTTCAAGCTCCTTGAAAAAAATCTGTCCATCATATACGTACAAAATGAAACCATCCCCGCATGTGCATACCTCAAAACGATCTTCATACTCAAAACAAATCAATATCGTAAAGAGATAATTATCGAGAATAAATTGAATTCCATTATCGAACTGCAACATCTTCCCGAAAATTTCTTTTATGATATCCTCCAAATTATCTGGATTTATCTCAATCTCCGTTGCCCTCTTCTTAAATTCCTGCTCGAACATCAAAACCCCAATAAGTGAATATTCACAACTTCCGCATCCATCCATTACAACTTTTATTTTGTTGTGATTTTCTATATACTTGGAGTATAATGGATCTTTTTTGTCATATCCGACACAAAATGCACTATCCTGGCACCATGTTCTGTCCTGAATATGCATACTACCTCTTTTCCAAAAAGCCATTGCTTCATTTTCTTTTGTTTTTGTAGAAACTTTAGGTTCTTCCCTCTGCATTTCTTCCATCATTGATTGAGTAGGTTCGGAAATTACCACAGATTTTTCATCTTGTTTCTCCATGATTTCTGTTGTTTTAAGCTCTTTGGAAACCTGTGGAATACTTTCTTTCTTACTGTCACTTGCAATTTCAATATTTTCAGTTACTTTTTCAGGTTCTTCCTTTTTAGCCTCTTCGATATCTTTTTCTTGCCCAGTCTGACTAGCTATAGGTTCATTAGAAATTTGAAAGCTCTTAATTATCGAGCTACTTTTCCGTTTTTTGTTTGTGATATCCATAATTATCTCCTTATACAAAAGGGTGGAAGTTAAAAAACCTCCACCCTCGCTGTCAATAGTTACATAAGCAAAACTCAATCGTCGTCAATGTTGAATTTTACTGCCGTAGAAGTTCCTGCAATTGAACTGCCTGTTGCAGCTTTCTGTGAAGCAGTTTTTGCACTTGCTGACGCCATCGCCCACTGCTGACGCACCTTATGCGGATCATTGGTATCCTCAACTTTGAGAATTTCGTCATCCTTAAGCCCCAATCCATAAGCACAATTAATTGCATCAGCGCCGATACATATATACTGGAAATCCACTTCTTTACCATGTAAAGTACGGATTGCCTCCTTAGCAGCGTCATAAAAGCGTGCTGATCCAACATCTTCGCCGTCTGTAGCCACAATCACCAAGCCATTCACATAAACATTTTTCTCTTCCATTGCTTCAATATGCTGTAACATTAAATTATTTGCTACACATATTGTTTCATACAGCCTTGTCTGCCTCTGGTAAGAAGAATAGCTGGTATCCATTTTCTCCAACGGAACAAAGTCCACATCCTTGGGTACACTGGATCCAAACCTTATAACACAAACTCGAATAGAATCTGCATTTTTGGTTCCCAGCAAATCATTCTTGATGTTTACAAGTCCATTGGACATCTCGCCTTCCAGGTCGTAATATCCAATTGATGTAGATTCGTCCACAAGAAGAATGATATCGGTCATAAAATCTCCAGTAAAGTTCTTCACATCCTGCAAAACCGTGTCTGTCAAGTTCTGCCCCATTCCCGGTACCTCGATAATTCCACTAACTTTCTTCATTTTGATTTCCTCCTTAAACGTTGTTGTTTGTTAGTTTCCAAAGATATCGCTGAAGTCATCTGTTGACTTCCTAAACTGCACACCGCTGTCTTTACAATGCTGCTCAACCTTAATGTTCTCTGGCGTCATTCCTCCAATCGGAGATGTACAATCTTCCAGAGCAATAATTCGCTTAACAACATCAGGATTGTATGCATCTGGATCCTTTGCATTCATAAAATAATCCACTATCTGGACTAACGTGGTATCCCAGCAGAAATTTCGTGCCTGCCCACACGTGATGATGTACTTGTAATTAAGAACAGCATCTATCAGAGGCTTGTTTAGGAAATTCGTTTCACTGAACTCCGGCTTCAGTGCACCATACATGTCACTAGAAGGATCCAATCCTTTGATTGCTTTCAAATTTGATGTGCCACGTGCCAAGCTGTGATACCACTGCAAATTGAAATACTGGCACTCAAGTGCTGCCCCAGTGCTTCCCTGCTCACAATGATACGGCCAGATTGTAAGTGGCGGTCTGTTATTTGCCTCCAACTCACGGCAATAGGCCAAAGCTTTTTCCTTAGGCGTTTTCCCACTTTTGTCCTGGGGATCCTTGAAACGCGGCATCCAAATTCCATCCTCAATATCCTTAGCCATAATTGTTGTAAACGGTCCCGGATTTTCGTAGGTTTTCGGATTAATCCACCATGTCGGAAAGAAAATAGACTGAGGGTTATGTGTATCCACCGTAGACAAAATGGTAGTAATACCACCCATATACTGGTGAATAAACTTGAACAAGCGCTCTGAATCTTCCCGCGACCCTTCAACTCCAAGATGAGCCATCGGTCCTTCAATAAAGTCATTCTGCCAGTCAACTACAATAAGACAAACAGTATTGCCTGTTTTGTAGTCATCTGCTGCCGGATTGAACTCCTCATTTTCAGCTTTCTGGCTTAATGCCATATACTGGTCCTGAGGTAACTGAGTAAGCTGACCAATTTTTCTAAGATCTACAATCTGCTCCAGTGGTGTTTGTGCCCGAAAGACACGATTCTTGTTTGCCATATAGCAACCTCCTAAAAAAATATAAAATTGTTTTCCTAATGTAAACTTACATTAGGAGTTACTATGCCATACCTCAAAATATTATGGTATAGTATATACTATAGTTACAAGTGACATTTTATCATGTTATGTAAATAATGTCAACTTTATTGAACATTTTTTTTGAACTTAATCTTTTATAAAAAATAAAATCTGTATAGTCAAAAATCTTTAATTGCTCTGTTTAGAAAAGCTTAACTACAATAATTTAATTTTATTTTTATATAAAAAGAATAGGGAACTCCCTTTCAAGCGCTCCCTATTCTTTTTATGAACAAATTTTATGAAAACTTTTTCAGTTCTTGGAAGACCATTTTTTGAAAATGGTCTTTCCATTGTGAATAACACGCTGGCACACAGGGAAAATCGCTTTTCTCATTCAATGCTGTATAAAATTTCCTGATTTCATCAATTACTTTGTCATTATATACAACATCTCTTAACTCTTGCTTACTCTCCGCTATATCGCCAAATTCCGGTGAGTACACATCAATTTCATACATTAATGCTGGTTGTTTATCTCTCCCCAAATAACGGTCGTCATATCCTTGACAACGTGCTGATAATCTGTTTCCCATAAGTAAGAGAACTTCTCTTTCTTCAGGTTTTAAGTAGTCTTTGCCAAGTTCTTCCATATCCAGAACAATGGCACCCTCATGAAATTTATACTGGCAAATGGCTAAACCATTTTTATTGCCATATCCAAGTCCCATGATTTCCTCAACCGAAAGCTTGGTTGTTGATGTAAGCGGTCCCACTATGCTTTTGCCTTCCGAAACTTCACTTTGCCGGCAAGCTCTAACAGTTTCATATGCAATAGCGACACTACATCCACTTGCAAAGCAATACAGATGTGTAAATAAATGAATCATCTTCTTCACTCCCAATGGTGTTAATAATTCTGGAACCTGTTTCTTTCCTTCTTTAAAACGATCCATTTCTGCTGTTTCTCCGCCCATGATAGTATTTAGAGTTACATAAGCTTTTTTTGCTTTTACAACATTCTCCCCAAAATCTTTGGCTTCAAAATATTTTCCATCTGGAGCCCCCATATAATACTTGGTTGCTGAGACCATCTCGTTGGAAACTATTTCTGCTGCTAACCGTAGGGCATTCACACCAGCACTTGTTTCCAGAAACTTCATTAAATGTTTCCTGTTAAATTCGCTCATTTTAAATTCCTCCTATTAAGAAATAAATTTTTACTCGTTCATAAAGAATAAGTATCCCCATTTGCTAGTCAATTGACTGATAATTGCCTCCATATCTCGCTTGTGTACCTCCTTTTAACTGCTGAGACAATATTTTTGAATGCAAATTTTCAAGTTAAATGACATTGGCATTTTATCAAATTTATGTCGATTTGTCAATCATAGCTCCGCATAAAATAGTGTAATTTTCTTAAAATTTGCTTTTTTATGTAAAATGTTGTACAATTAAGTTGTAACAACTTTTTGTTGCCTTTGAAAATAAAACATTTTCGGAGGCATAGACCTCCGAGCAAGTACAAGGAGGAAAATTTATGAATACATCTTTTGTTATTATCGCGGAAATAGTTTTATGTATTTGCTGGACTATTTGGTCTATTCGCAATTACAAATCTGGGAAAAAATGGGTTTGTATTTTAACTGTAATTGGTGCAGTATTATGGGGTTTCTATGCAATATGCAATATATTACGGTAAAATTATGTAAAAGGGCAAGTTTATAGGAATATATACTTGTCCCTTTGCTTATTTGTAATTTTAAAGTAATTTACCAAACCTTTAACTAAAATTGTAGATAAATAGGTCTATGACCTCATAAGTTCCTAATGTGCTTTCAATTTTTTGAACAACCTACTTACATCAGTCGGAATCAAAATAATTAGAGTACGATTATTTAGCTTTATTTAATTATCAATCCTAACTTCACAACAGGATTTTTTTCTGCCAGAAAAACCTTCCTTATTTCAATGCTTTCAGGAATCGGGCAATTATTAATCGCCCCTATTTGTCCACTTTTTCTACCGTTCTTTAGTGTTACATCTTTGTGTACTGTACTTTTACTTATTCCAAATTTTTTTGCTGCTCCTCTTACTGTATCTCCACTATCTATTATATAATGTGCCAAATTTACTGCTCGCTCTTCTATGTACACCTTTCCCAAAAAAAGACCCCCTTATAATGAATACGCTGTTTTGTACATTGTATTCATATGGGGTTTTAATTAGAACAAAAGCTTTTACTTATCTCCATATATTATCATTAACAAATGTAGTTAGTGCCATAATAAATGCATTTTTTGTTAAATCTATCCTTGTTACTTCTTCTTTTGTAAGTATACTAATTCCACCTTTTCCTTTACCCATTTCTTTTCCATTAAATAGTTTATCCATTAATTTTCCAAGTTCTGTTTCTTTTATTTCATCTATGTACTTTTCTGGAATTGGAAATCCTTGGCTAGTACCAACACTTTGCATTCCATTTTTATCTTCTATATACGCTAAATTAATATCTATCCATTCTCCTAAGAAATCTGTTACTCCTGCCTCACTTGATATGTAAAAATCTGCTTCTATATTATTATTTCTAGCATATTCCTTCAAATTTTTAACTCTATTTTTAGCTCCAATAATTATTTCTTTATTTATTGGTTGATTACTAACCTCTGATTCTACTGATATTCCTTCTATTTCAATATTATTAAAATATTTCTCAAATGCCTGTTTTGCTCCTTCTATTTTTCCTGGATTTTTGGTTCCCATTAATATTTTCATTGTTCCCTCCAAATTTGGAGCAAACTAATATCGCTTGCCCCACTAAATTTTTATTTTTCTAAAATTACATTTGCTAAATCTTCTAACTCTTTTTTAGATGTATCATTCATTCTTGATTTTATTGTTACAAGTGGTTCACAAATTTTTAAATCCTTCATTTGTTCTAATATATTTTTCATACATTTACCAGCACTTGGTGCCCAACTTCCATTTTCTATTATTCCTACTTTACGGTTTTGATAATTTTTACCTTGTAAAGCATGTAATAATTCTTGCATTGGTGGAAATATTCCTGCATTATAGCTTGAAGCTGCAAATATTATTTTATCATATCTAAACGCATTTTCTATTGCTTTTGACATATCATCTCTTGTAAGGTCTATTAATACTACTTTTTTTGCACCTTTTTCTTCTAAAACTTTTGCTATATATTCTACTGCTTGTCTAGTATTTCCATAAATTGATGCATATGCTATAAATATACCATCCTCTTCTGGTATATAACTACTCCAAATATTATATTTTTCTATATAATATCCCAAATTTTCTTTTAAAATTGGACCGTGTAATGGACATATCATTTTTATATCTAATCCTGCTGCTTTTTTTAGTAAGCTTTGTACTGGTGCTCCATACTTTCCTACTATATTAAAATAATATCTGCGTGCCTCGCATAGCCAATCTTC
>CATKFT010000161.1 GCA_949747745.1 uncultured Clostridia bacterium | reverse complement strand
GAAACAAATCCATATTTATGTTCAGAAGTACAAATAAAACCACATAATGATGTATATCGTAAATTAGTAGTAGAAAATTATATAGTGTTATATGAAATAGAAGAACAATATAAACAAGTAGTTATTCATAGAGTGATACATGGAAGAATTGATTATTTAAGAATAGAAGATTAATGATTATAAAAATATATTAGATAATGCAAGGTTATAGATACCTTGTATTTTTTATATAAAAATGCTAAAATAGAGATATTAATAGTTTTAAAGGTTTATTTAGGATTATTTAGTAAAAAAAATAAAATTAGAGACCTAAGTTGGGTAATATACAATTTATGTACACTAAAAAATGACTAAATTTTTTTACATAATTACACGAAATTTTAGGTTAATAATAATCATAATAAAAATATAATGGAGGCAAAAATGTTTAAATTACACTCAGAATATAAGCCAACAGGCGACCAACCAAAAGCAATAGAATACTTAAGTAAAGGAATAATGGATGGGGAGAAATTCCAGACACTTTTAGGTGTTACAGGCTCACGGAAAAACTTTCACAATGGCAAATATTATACAAAAAGTGCAAAAGCCAACACTCGTACTTGCCCATAACAAAACATTAGCACGGTCAACTTTATAGTGAGTTCAAAGAGTTTTTTCCAGAGAATAACGTTGAATACTTCGTTTCTTATTATGACTATTACCAACCAGAAGCCTATATAGCATCATCAGATACCTATATTGAAAAAGATTCTTCTATTAATGATGAAATAGATAAATTAAGACATTCAGCAACAGCTAGCTTGTTTGAAACCAAAGACGTTATTATAATATCTTCTGTTTCATGTATCTATGGTTTAGGGGATCCTATAGATTATGAAAATATGATTATTTCACTACGTCCAGGTATGAACAAATCAAGAGATGAAATATTAAAAAAGCTTGTTAAAATGCAGTATGCGCGAAATGAAATGGATTTTAAAAGAGGAACTTTTAGGGCTAAAGGAGATATTATAGAGATTTACCCATCAGACCAAAGTGAAAAGGCTATTCGTGTAGAAATGTGGGGAGATGAAATAGAAAAAATTTCAGAAATTAATCCAGTTACAGGCAAGGTAGTTAATTTAAGAAACCACATAATGATATTTCCAAATTCACATTATGTTACATCAAATGATAAAATGGAAAGGGCAATTACAGATATTGAAAAAGAATTAGAAGAAAGAGTAGCTTATTTTAAATCTCAAAATAAATTAATAGAAGCACAAAGAATTGAGGAAAGAACAAACTTTGATATAGAAATGATGAAAGAAACTGGATTTTGCCAAGGAATTGAAAATTATTCAAGACATATTAGTGGAAGAATAGCAGGGAGTGCACCATTTACATTATTTGATTATTTTCCAGATGATTTTTTACTACTAATAGATGAATCTCATGCTACAATTCCACAGGTAAGAGGAATGTATAATGGAGATAGGGCAAGAAAAGAGTCTTTAGTAAATTATGGATTTAGGCTTCCATCAGCACTTGATAATAGACCATTAAAATTTGATGAATTTGAAAACAAAATTAATCAAGTTGTATTTGTTAGTGCTACACCAGCAGATTATGAATCTGAACATTCTAAGGAAAATATAGTAGAGCAAATTATACGTCCAACAGGTTTACTAGATCCAAATATAGAGGTAAGACCAGTAGAGAACCAAATAGATGATTTAATTTCACAAATTCGAACAAGAGTAGAGAAAAATGAAAGGATTTTAGTTACTACATTAACAAAAAAAATGGCTGAGGATTTGACATCTTATCTTGCAGGAATAGATATAAAGGTAAGGTATATGCATTCAGAAATAAAGGCATTGGAAAGAATGGAAATTATAAGAGATTTAAGACTTGGAGAATTTGATGTATTAGTTGGAATTAATCTTTTAAGAGAAGGACTAGATATTCCAGAAGTATCACTTGTTGCAATATTAGATGCAGATAAGGAAGGTTTTCTTCGCTCAGAACGTTCTTTAATACAAACAATAGGACGTGCTGCAAGAAATACAGAGCGGGAAAGTTATAATGTATGCAGATGAATTAACAGAATCCATGGAAAAAGCTATTACAGAAACAAACAGAAGAAGAAAAATACAAAGTGAATATAATGAAAGAAATGGAATTATACCACAAACAATAAAAAAATCTGTTAGAGATACAATAAAGGCAAGTATTATGGAAGACATTAGAAGTGATTACGAAATTAAGAAAGATGAAGATGTACAAGATATTATAAACAAACTAACAGATGAGATGTTAAAACATGCTACAAATATGGAATTTGAGCAAGCAGCAGAGCTTCGTGATAAGATAAAAGAACTAGAGAAGTTATTATAATATAAAAAAGCAGAATAAAATTCGCCCTTAAAGAGTCTAATTAAGTTTAGGTTCTTTAAGTTTGCTTTTTCACTAATCTATGATAATTCTTATTAATAAATATAGCTTTCATATAAAGAACAAAGGCATCAAAAATAAATTGATGCCTTTTAAAGTGAAAATGCTAGACTCTTTTAGAAAATTTGGCTGTATAGCCTAAAATTTCATTAATATCATTTCTTATAGGAAATAAAGAGTAAGAATGAGTAGATGAATATGTGCATGTTGCTGAAAGAGATAAATCTTTTGATGCATTTAACATATCGATAGAAACAGAATCTTTATCCATATGTTCTGCTATCAAATTCTGAATAGAGTTTCTTAATTCAGAAACAGTTAAATCAGAACAATCAATTTTTTTTGTAATATTCACTTTAATACCCTCCTCAAGCATTTTATAAAAAGCTATATTGCTATGTTACATAAATATTATAACATTTTATGTAACATAGTTCAAGATATAGAAACAAAAACACATATTTATATATTGTACTTTTTATACTTATATGATAAAATAGCAATAAATTTAAGGAGAGATGTAATTTGAAAATTGGAATAGATATAGATGGAGTTATTTTAAATAGTGAAGAGTTATTTAGAATAAAGGGAGAATTATATGATTTATTAAAACTGCATAAAAAAGGAGTTATTAATAAAAAAGGTTTTTTAAATAGCGAAAGATATGATTGGACAAATGAAGAATTAGAGAATTTTAGAGAAAAATATTTTATTGAAGGAACAAAAGAGGCACCTCTAATGCCAGGAGTAAAAGAAGTATTAGAACTTTTAAGAAATGATGGACATGAGCTTATAATAATAACAGCAAGAGGATTAACAGTTAAAGGAATGAAAGAAGCAGGAGAGAAAAAACTTGATGAGAGCAATTTAAAATTCGATAAATATTATTGGTCAATTGAAAATAAATTAGATGTTTGTATAAAAGAGAATATAGATGTAATGATTGATGATAAAGCTTCAATATGTAAACAGATATCTGAAAATAAAATTAAATCATTGTATTTTAGAAATGTAAATAGAGAAATTTTACAAGAAAATGATTACTTAAAAGAAGTAAACAATTGGGGAGAAATTTATAGGTATATATATAATTTGAATTTGGAGGATGTAAACTTTGGAAGATAGGCAAAGTCATATTAGAAATTTTAGTATAATAGCACATATAGACCATGGAAAATCTACTCTTGCAGATAGATTAATCGAACTTACAGGAGTTCTTTCAAAACGTGAAATGGAAAGCCAAATACTTGATAATATGGAACTTGAACGTGAAAGAGGAATTACTATAAAATCTCAAGCTGTAAGAATGAATTATGTAGCAAAAAATGGAGAAAATTATACATTTAATTTAATAGATACACCAGGGCATGTAGATTTTAACTATGAGGTTTCAAGAAGTCTTGCCGCATGTGATGGTGCAATTTTAGTAGTAGATGCAAGTCAAGGGGTGGAAGCTCAAACACTTGCAAATGTATATCTTGCATTAGATAATAATTTGGAGATATTACCTGTAATTAATAAAATAGATTTACCAAATGCAAGACCAGAAGAGGTAAAAAATGAAATTGAAGATATTATAGGAATTCCAGCAATGGATGCTCCATGCATTTCTGCAAAATCTGGGTTAAATGTAGACCAAGTTTTAGAAAGAATTATAACAGATATACCAAGTCCAAAAGGAAATGAAAAATCTGAATTAAAATGTTTAATTTTCGATTCTTTTTATGATAATTACAAAGGAGCAATTGCATATGTAAGAGTAGTAGATGGTACAGTAAAAGTAGGAGACGAAATAAAACTAATGGCAACAGGAAAAATATTTACAGTAGTAGAAACACGGTTACTTTGAACCAGGAATATACAAAAATTCAGATAAATTATTAACAGGTGATGTTCGGATATATTGCAGCAAGCATTAAAACCTTATCTGATATACATGTAGGTGATACAATAACATTAAATAATAGTCCTGCAAAAGAACCTCTAAAAGGATATAAAAAAGTAAATCCAATGGTATATTGTGGCTTGTATCCAGTAGACGGAAGTGATTATGAAAATTTAAAAGTAGCATTAGAAAAATTAAAGTTAAATGATGCTGCATTAGAATATGAACCAGAAACTTCAGGAGCTTTAGGTTCAGGATTTAGATGTGGATTTTTAGGATTATTACATTTAGAAATTATTGAAGAAAGACTAGATAGAGAGTTTGACTTGAGTTTAATTACCACTTCTCCTTCGGTTATTTATAAAGTTCACAAAACATCAGGTGAGGTGATTGAATTATATAACCCAGCAGATATGCCACCATCTACTGAAATTGCCTATATGGAAGAACCAATCGTACAAGCCGAAATATTAACACCGAAAGAATATGTAGGTGGTATTATGGATATTTGTCAAAATAGACGTGGTACCTACATTGACATGAAATATCTAGATGAAAATAGGGTGACATTACATTATGAATTACCATTAAATGAAATTATTTACGATTTTTTTGATACTTTAAAATCAAAAACGAAAGGATATGCTTCTTTTGACTATGAGTTTAAAGAATATCAAAGGTCTGATTTAGTGAAGTTAGATATTTGGGTAAATGGAGAAGGCGTTGATGCATTATCCTTT
>CATKFT010000160.1 GCA_949747745.1 uncultured Clostridia bacterium | reverse complement strand
TCTTTTCCTACATCTATTTTTATAATAGTATTTTATATTTATTACTATTTAAAAATTTTTCCTAAAAGGCTTGAACCTTTTTTATCCATTTCTTTTTCACTATAGTTCATACTATAGATATCTCCCTCAACAACAACTTCAGATGTATCTATACTTAGCTTATTTATTCTTAAGTCTTCGCCTTTTATAGTTAATAATCCAAGTTCTGTTTCTACAATAACAACTTGGTCATCAAAACTTAATACATCTAAAACTCCAGATATAGATAGTTTTCCTCTATTTTCTAATACAAGATTTTGAATAACATTATTAGATAATCCTTTTCTTTCTTCAATAGTCATATTCCCCACTCCCCTTTTTAATTTACGGTCTAAATTATTATATTCACATCTTGTCTATGGTAGAACATATATTAATAGAAATTTACAAAAAGGACACAAAATAGTGTGTTTGCTTTATGTAAAATATATGATTAATATATTTGTAACTAGAAACTAATACTAATAACACAAAATATAACACAAAATTGAATTGCATATTGCTAACATTTGCAGTTATTGGCAAGGGAGCATTGTACTGATGTTAGGTGGTTGTTCTTTAGCTATAATAGTAGGGGTAATATTTAAAAAAGCCAAAAGAAGAAGTCTTATAGCTAATTATTTTTACTATAAGACTTCTTTAATATCTTTTAATGCCTAAAATGTCTCATACCTGTAAATATCATACTTATACCATATTCATTACATTTGTCAATTGATTCTTGATCTCTTATTGAACCTCCTGGTTGTATTATTGCAGTTATCCCTGCCTTATGTGCTTCTTCTACACAGTCTGCAAATGGAAAAAATGCATCTGATGCTAACACTGCTCCTTTTGTTATTCCCTTTTCAATTAATTCTTCGGCATGTTCTACAGATTGCTGTGTTGCCCAAATTCTGTTTACTTGTCCTGGTCCAATTCCTATTGATTGTTTGTCTTTTCCTAATGCTATTCCATTAGATTTCACATATTTAACAATTTTCCAAGTAAACATCATATCTTCTAATTCTTTATCTGTTGGTTTTCTATTTGTAACAACTTCATATCCATCTAACAATTTAGCATCTATTGTTTGAACAATAATTCCACCATTTATTTTCTTTATATCATATGCATTTTCTTTTTGTTTTTTTTCTATACTTGGCAATAATAGTACCCTTAAATTCTTTTTAGTTTGTAGAGTTTCTAAGGCTTCTTTTTCATATGATGGTGCAACAATTACTTCTAAAAAGATTTCTTTCATTTCATTTGCTATATCTTTTGTTATTTCTCGGTTTGATACAACAATTCCACCAAATATTGATGTTTTATCGGCATTAAAGGCTTTTTTCCATGCTGAATATATATTATCTGCACTTCCTACTCCACATGGATTTCCATGTTTACATGCAACAACTGTTGGTTCTTCAAATTCTTTTAATAATTCTAAAGCACCATTTGTATCATTTATGTTATTAAAAGATAATTCTTTTCCATTTAATTGTTCTGCAATAGTTAATGAACCTTCACATTTTCCAACTTCTTTATATAAACAACCTTTTTGATGTGGGTTTTCTCCATATCGCATCTCTTGAACTTTTTCGTATGTTAGTGTAAGTTCATTTGGAAAACTTTCATCATTTCTTTGTTCCTTAATATAATTATAAATCATTGCATCATAATTTGCTGTATGTTCAAATACTTTTTGCATTAAATAAAATTTTGTATCTTTTGAAACTTGTCCATCTGTTTTCAATTCTTGTAATACTTTTTCATAATCATTTGGGTCTGTAATAACACTAACATCTTGATAATTTTTAGCAGCACTACGAAGCATAGTAGGTCCACCAATATCAATATTTTCAACTGCTTCTTCGCGAGAAACATTATCCTTTAAAATTGTTTGTTTAAAAGGATATAAATTAACAACAACAAAGTCTATTGTATCTATATGTAAACTACTAAGTTGGTTCATATGAGCTTCATTATTTCTAATTGCTAAAATTCCTGCATGAACGCTAGGATGTAAAGTTTTTACTCTACCATCTAAGCATTCTGGAAAACCTGTAAGTTCACTTACTTCGATAGCATTTACTCCTTCTTCTTTCAACTTTTTATAAGTTCCACCTGTTGAAATAATTTCTACACCTAAATTTACTAATTCTTTTGCAAAATCAACAATGCCTGTTTTATCAGATACACTAATTAAAGCTTTCATAATTTACCTCCGTTTGTAAAATATAGTATTATTATATTACATTATGACGAATATAGCAATAAAAATATCTACTTTTTGTGATGATAGAGGTTATAATTAGCCCCATCAGTCGCAAAATGACTAATGGAGCTTTTAAAGTAATTTTTGTGTAAAATTTTTTAGTTACTTAGGCTATACTAAAGCCTCTTTTTTTATAAATTTTTCATGCAATGCATTTAATGCTATCTCTGAAACATTTTTATTTACTAATACAGAAATTTTAATTTCTGATGTACTTATCATATGCATGTTAATATTATTTTCATATAATACTTCAAATAATCTTGCTGCAACACTTGGATTATTGCTTATTCCAATTCCTACAATAGATATTTTAGACATTCCTGTAGAAGACTTTATTTCACTTATATCAAATTCATCAGCATGTTCATTTAATATATTTAATGCTAAATTTAAATCTTTTTCTTTTATAGTAAATGATATATCTTTTGACATATGTTCCCCGAAATGCCTGAACTATTATATCTACATTTATATCATTATTTGCAAGCAATGTAAATACCTTATATATTCTACCTATTTTATTAGTTTTTCCAATTAAAGTAATTCTTGAAATATTGTCCTCTTTTGCTATACCACTAATAGATAAATCTTCTAAGTAATCTTTCTTTGTTACAAGTGTTCCTTTTGATTCTTTTTCAAAAGTAGATTTAACATATATTGGAACACTAAATTTTTTCCCAATTTCTACACATCTATTGTGTAGAACCTTTGCACCTAAACTTGCAAGTTCTAACATTTCATCATATGAAATAGTATCTATTTTAGATACATCCTTTACTATCCTTGGGTCACAAGAGTATACCCCATCTACATCTGTATAAATTTCACATTTTTCAGCATTAAGACTTGCTGCAAGTGCTACTGCTGTTGTATCAGAACCTCCTCGTCCAAGAGTAGTTATATTTAAATCTTCATCTATACCTTGAAAACCTGCTACTATAACAATTTTTCTAGCTGCAAGGTCGTTTTCAATCTTGTTCACATCTATATTTTTTATTCTAGCATTACCAAATACACCATTTGTAATAATAGGAACTTGCCAACCTGTATATGAAATGGCTGAATATCCTAATTTTTCTAAACACATGCATAATTTTGCTATAGTAATTTGCTCTCCAGTAGATACCAAAACATCATGTTCTCTTTTACTAGGATTATCTGTTATTTCCGCTTCTTCGTTAATTAATTTATCTGTTGTTTTTCCGTTGTGCAGATACAACAACTACGACATAATTTCCTTTCTCATATTCTCTTATTATATGATTACAAACATTAAATAATTTATCTGTATCTTGTACAGAACTTCCTCCAAATTTTTGTACAACTATTGCCATAACTTGGCACCTTCTTTTTCTAATGTGGAAACTATATTTAAGTCTAAATATAGCTATACTATTAGTATATTAAGGATGTAGAAAAAAGTTTCTTGTTTTTTCTTTTATATTTTAATATAACAAATAAAAAAAAGCAAGAACATATTCTTGCTTTTTGCTAATTATGTTTAGAAAAATTAGGATATTCAGCCATTTCATATACAGGTTGGCAAGTTCCTAATATTACAAGCTGTAATATTATTTTTTTATTTCAAATTTCAAATAACTTTCTATAAAACCGTTTATATCTCCATCCATTACTGCTCCGAACATTTCCTGTTTCATAATTTGTTCTATGATCTTTTACCATTGTATATGGACAAAAAACATATGAACGAATTTGACTTCCCCATGCTATATCTTTTTGTTCTCCTTTTAAATCTTCTATTTTTTCTTTTTGTTCTTTTTCTTTTAAATCTAGCAATTTGGACTTAAGCATTTTCATTGCTGTTTCTTTGTTTTGTATTTGAGACCTTTCAGTTTGACACGATACAACTATGTTTGTTGGTAAATGTGTTATTCTTACTGCTGAATCAGTTTTATTTATGTGCTGCCCTCCAGCACCTGAGGCACGATAAGTATCTATCCTTAAATCTTCTAAATTTATTTCTATATCTACATCGTCTGTTATTTCTGGTAACACTTCAACTGATGCAAATGATGTATGACGTCTTCCGCCAGCATCAAATGGAGAGATTCTAACAAGCCTATGAACCCCTATTTCTGATTTCAAATACCCATATGCATTTTCTCCTGAAATTAATACAGTAACACTTTTTATACCTGCCTCTTCCCCATCTAGATAATCTAATTCTTTTATAGAATATCCATTAGCAATAGCCCATCTTGAATACATCCTATAAAGCATCTCTGCCCAATCTTGTGATTCTGTTCCGGCCTGCTCCAGGATGTAGAGTTACAATAGCATTGTTTTTATCAAATTTTCCGAGAAAGTAAAGTTTCAATTTCTAATTTTTCTAATTCTTTTATGATGTTTTTTGTATTATTTACCAATTCTTTTTCTAATTCATCATCATTTTCTATGCTAAGTAAAGAATTTAATTCAATTAAATCATCTATTTCATTATGTAGTTTTGTAAATCTATGTTTTTTATCTTTTAAA
Organism: uncultured Clostridia bacterium; assembly: GCA_949747745.1. The sequence continues at coordinate 11,184 of CATKFT010000160.1, read as the reverse complement.
GACTTTATTTCTTGTAAAATAATGCTAGCATTTTTACTATCATCCCAAAAACCAGGTTGTAAAGATTTATTTTCTAATTCAGTTATTTCTTTATCAGTTATTTCTGAATTAAAAATTGTTTGTGATATATTTATAATTTTTTCTTTTATTTGAAGTAAGTTTCGTTTATTATCTTCTATATCAATCATATTTTCAACTCCTTATATGTATTCTATACTAGGTTTAATATAATGTCAAATGGTAAAAATCTAGATTACTAAAAAAGCCAACAATTTCTTATATAAATATTACTCACTTAAAAATTAAATTTTTTATAGTACAAAACTAGAGATAAGCATGTAACTGTACATAACTCATCCCTAGTCTATAGAATAACTTAGATTTTGCTATAAGCTATAATTTTCACAAAATGTTTCTATATGAACATTTTGTGTAGATACAGTCTTACCAGACTTATCATCTTTCGTAATAACGAGCACATTTCCTTCAGGGGTAAGTTTTGCATATTTACTAAGCCTAATGTCAAAATCATTGTTTGCAAATTTGACTTTCGTATAGCTATCATATGAAAGTATCTTCTCTAAAGAATTTTGCAAACACTTCGCTTTTTTCCTTTCACGTTCTAATTTCCGATTTGTAATTATTTGTTGTATCTTTTTAAACATGATGTTCCTCCTATTAAGACTTTATTGTCTAGTAACTTACATAGTATATCTCTTATATTTATAAATGTCAATCAAAATATTTTTACTAGGTCAGGCACAATTATTTTTTTTACACATATAATCTTTATATAGTTTTATAGTGGAGGTGCAGATATGTTAGCCCTTTCAATATCTGGATTTTTAGCATTTCTTAAATCAGCAATATTTGTTGTAGGTTACATACAAAGCAGTAATCTTTTTCCTGAACCTTTATCTTCTGAGGAAGAAAAGAACTGTTTAGAAAGATTATCAAATGGAGATGAAGAAGCTCGTAATATATTAATAGAAAGAAACTTAAGATTAGTAGCTCATGTTAGTAAAAAATATGTAAGCACTAATATAGATCAAGATGATTTAATCTCAATTGGTACAATAGGATTAATAAAAGGAATTAATAGTTTTGATTCATCTAAAAATATACGTCTTGCTACATATGTTGCAAGATGCATAGAAAATGAAATACTAATGTTCTTACGTTCTAGTAAGAAAACAAAATCTGAAGTGTATTTAAACGAACCTATTGGAAAAGATAAAGATGATAATGAAGTTACTTTAATGGAAGTATTAGAAACTGAGGATAAATCTATAGAGGATGAAATTGATTTAAAAATGAAAGTTAAAAAATTATACGAAAAGATGAAAGCTGTTTTAAAAGATAGAGAAAAATTAATATTAGAATTACGTTTTGGATTAGGTGGAAAAAAGCCAAAAACTCAAAATGAAATTGCTTCGATGATGGGGATTTCTCGTTCTTATGTTTCAAGAATTGAAACTAAAGCAATTGGCAAATTAAATAAAGAATTTCAAGACTAAAAAAGCAAGCAACGCTTGCTTTTTTAGTCTTTCTTAATTTTTGCAACAAAAAATCCTTCATATAGCTCATTTGGACAAATGCAGAGTGTTCCTCCTATTTTTGTTGGAAGTAATGGCAAATTTTGTGTTTGTTCAAAATGTATTGGTATAATTTCTGCCATTTCTTTTTTTAAAACTTTTTCTATAATTTCCTCATTTTCGCATGAAAGAATAGAACATGTTGAATACACTAGTTCTTTTCCTGGCTTTAGTAGTTTAATTGCCTTACTTAATAATGCTTCTTGAGAAGAAGTACTCTTTTTTATAAGATTTTTTGTGAAAGCTTTTTCAAGATTTTTATCTTCTATATTTAATATTCCACTTCCACTACATGGCGCATCTAGTAAAATACTATCAAAGGAAAAATAGTCATCTATAAAACGTGCATCTTGTTTCATTGTATATACACAAGTTGCACCTTGTTTCTCAATATTATATTTCAAACGTTCCATTCTTATGTGATTTATTTCACATGCTGTTATATGTGCTTTATTATTTGAAAGTACTGCAAGTTGTGTCGTTTTCCCCCCTGGAGCTGCACACATATCTAATATATCCATATTTTCTTTTGGATTTAATATAATTGGTGGTAACATAGATGATAAACTTTGTAAATATATTTTACCATGTTTATAAATATCTAATTCTTGTAATCTTTTTTCATCTGAATTTTTAATAATAAGAGCATCTTTATAAAAAGTAACAGTTCCATATTCTATTCCATCAATATCTAACTTATTTTGTATCTCTTCTTTGGTTGTTTTTAGAGTATTAATTCTAATGGTAACATTTCTTTTTTTTGTGTATCCATCTATAATTTTTTCACAAATAGTTTCTCCATATTGCTCTTTTAACATTTCTGTTAAAAAATAAGGTATTTTTTTTTCTTGCATACAAAACAAATCCTTTCTATCTACATAGTTTCTTATAAAAGTAATGACTTTATAAGAACATATTAATATTACACCTTAAACCTAAACAATTATATCCTAGAATAATTGTTTATTAAACTAACTATGATTTTTTATTTTATCATAATTTTCAAATATTGTAAAAAGTAATAAATAGTTATATTTTGCATATATTATATTTAGGTGAATTATGAAGTTTATTAGGTGAATTATGAAGTTTATTTTGAATTGTTTAAAAGGAATAGCATTAGGTGCTGGTGCAATTTTACCAGGAATTAGTAGTGGTGTTTTATGCGTTAGTTTTGGTATTTATGAAAAATTATTAGATAGTATATTGAACTTTTTTAAAGACATAAAAAGAAATATTAAGTTTTTGTTGCCAATAGTAATAGGTTCTGGTATTGGTATAATTCTTTTTGGGAATTTATTAAGAATACTATTTTCAAATTTTGAAATACCAACAAAGTTTTGTTTTATTGGCATAATTTTAGGTGGTGTTCCAAGTATACTTAAAAATGCAAATTCTAAAAATGGATTTAGGTTACATTATTTAATATATACTTTAATTACATTACTCTTTACTTTGTTATTGTTATATATAGAAAACCAAACATCTAGTAGCAATTTTGCAAATAATACTACTTTCTTATATTTAGTATTAGGTGGATTTATAATGAGTATAGGGGTTGTTGTTCCTGGTATTAGTAGTACTGTTTTATTAATGCTTCTTGGAATATATGATGTGTATCTTTTGGCTGTTTCTAATGTTAATTTGTATATACTAATCCCAATGGGAATTGGTGTTTTATTAGGTGGTTATATATTTCTTAAAATAACAAAATACTTTTTAGATAATTTTCATACTCAAACATACTATGCAATTTTAGGCTTTATATTAGGTTCTATTCCTGTTTTGTATTCTGGTTTAGGATTCAATTTTTCAAGTATTATTTCTGTTATATTATTTATGATTGGATTTTATATATCAATAAATTTAGAAAAAGTTTAAAATTTATATTCGAATTAATACTGAAACCTTAAATAATAATCCTTCTATAAGATTATTACTTAAGGCTTCCTAGATTCAACTACTATGAACTTAAAGTTACAGTATTGCTATTTACTGAATATAATAATTTATATTCACTTTTTTCTTCTAATAATCCAGTTTTCTTCTGCTTTAATTGGTAATTTCATTTTTACTGTTTGACCAAGTTTTCCGGGGGTTTACAAAGTCTACCTCTTTACCAGTTTCTGAATCAAATAAGTTTTCTATTGTAAATCTGTAGTTTTCAATTTGCCCAGGTATAAGTATTTCTAAGGTATCTCCAACTTGTAATCTGTTTTTTATTTCAATAATAGATTTATCTTCATCATATTTAACTACTTTTCCTCCAAATTCATAATTTGGATTATATTGTTTTCCTTCATACTCTTGGAAATCTTTATTATTTCTGTCATTAAAATAAAATGTAGTTAATCCTCTTGTTTTTACTTTTTCTAATTCTTTTATATACTTTGTATAATCATATTTATCTACATTATTTATATAATCATCAATTGCATTTCTATATGCATTTACTACTGTTGCAAGATAATATTCTGTTTTAAGTCTTCCCTCTATTTTTAAGCTATCCACACCCATTTCTATTATTTCAGGAATTTCTTTAATTAAACATAAATCTTTTGAAGAAAATATATATGTACCTTTATCATCATGCTCCACAGGCATTAAATTTCCAGGGTTATTTGTCTCTTCTGCATATAAGTTATACGACCATCTACAACTTTGGGCGCAGTCTCCTAAATTTGCACTTCTACAAGCAAGAAAATCACTTAAAAAGCATCTTCCTGAATAACCAAAACAAATTGCACCATGTATAAATATTTCTGTTTCTAACCTAATTGGTGTATTATCTATTATGTGTTTTATCTGTGATTTATGTAATTCACGTGCAAGTATTACACGCTTTGCACCATTATTATGCCAAAAATTTGCAGAATGATAACTTACAACATTTGACTGTGTGCTTATATGAATATCTACATCTGGAGCTTCTTCTTTAATTACTTCTACTACTCCCCCATCTGCTACAATAATTCCATCAACTTTTAATTCATTTAAAATTCTAGCTTGTTTTCTTATTTCATCATACATATTGTCCCATGCATATATATTAATTGCTACATAAACTTTTTTTCCAAGTTCGTGTGCATATTTAATGGTTTTTATTAAATCATCATCTTCCATTTCTGCTCTTGTTCTTAATGAAAGTGAAGATGTTCCTGCATATACTGCATCTGCTCCATATAAAAACGCAATTTTTGCTTTATTAAATGACCCTGCTGGTGCTAATAATTCTGGTTTTTTCATAATATTTTACTCCATTTATTAAATTTTTATACTTTTATTAATATGCTTTTATCTTGATGCCCATTAAAATTGCTATACTTTTTTATTTTCAATTGTTTTATCTAAAAAACTATGATATTCTAAAAAACTATAAGAGACTTTTTTACAATTATGCTGTTATTTTTTATACTAATTCATTATTACATTTTCCATCTGTAAATATGTCTTTGATATTATGACATGTATCACTTGCAATTTTGTTTAATGCTTCATTAGTGAAAAAAGCTTGATGTGATGTTATTATAACATTTGGCATTGAAATTAGTAATGATAAATTTTTATCTCTTTTATATGAGTTTGATAAATCTTTTAAGAAATATTCTCCTTCATTATCATATACATCAAGCCCTACTCCTGCAATTTTACCATTAGATAATTCATCAATCAAATCATCTGTATTTACTAATTTCCCACGGCTTGTATTAATAATAATTACACCTTTTTTCATTTTTTCAATACTTCTTTTATTAATCATATTATCTGTCTCTGGAGTAAGCGGACAATGAATTGATATAATATCAGATTCTTTATATAAAGTATCTAAATCTACATATTCAAATCCTAGCTCAGTTGGGGCTTTTTCATCTTTAAATAAATCGTATGCAATAACATTTGCACCAAAACCTTTCATTATTTCTATAAAAGCCTTCCCAATCTTACCTGTACCTATTACACCAACTGTTTTCCCATAAATATCAAAACCTAATAAACCATCTAAAGAAAAATTATATTTTTTAACACGTTGATAAGATTTATATATTTTTCTATTAATATTTAAAAGTAATGCTGTTGCATGTTCTGCTACAGAGTGTGGAGAATATTGTGGAACTCTAACTACTCTTAAACTTCCTTTGTTATCTAAATCAACATTATTAAATCCAGCACAACGAAGAGCAATTAATTTAACACCATTTTCTTCTAATATTTTTAATGTTTCTTTATCTGCTATATCATTTACAAAAATACATACAACATCATAACCTTTTGCAAGTATTGCTGTTTCTTTCGTTAATTTTGTTTCAAAATAAGTTATATCATAATTGTAATCCTTGTTATAAAGTTCAAAAAAATGTTTGTCATAATCTTTTGTATCAAAAAAAGCTATTTTTACCATGATAAAATTCCTTTCCTTTTCTTAGTTAGTTTAAGGTACCTCTAATTATTATCTTACAATATTAAAATTAGTTTTGCACCTTTATGTGTTTTTAACACATAAATATTATACCACTTATAATATCTAATTTAAACTATTTTCATAAAATTGTTTAATAATATGTTACTAGATGATAATTTTAGTTGATAATTAATTATTTTTTTATACTATTATCAGTAACTATAATGTTATTGATAGATGTTATTAGATGATGGATTTTATTAACAAATATTAATATTTTATAAAAATACTTTTATTTTTTACTATATTTTGATATTATTAACATATCGATAAGGAGGATTTGCAAATTATGGATACTTCTGCAAACACATTAAATAGAAAGAAAATAGGATATAGATATTTATTATTATATTTTTTTATGTATGCATTTATACGGTTGGCTACTTGAAACATTTTATGCTGTAATCACTCTTGGGCATTTCACTAAAAGGGGTTTTTTATATGGTCCATTATGCCCTATTTATGGTTGGGGAGCTATTATATTAATTAGTTGTCTACATAGATATAAAAATAATTCTTTTAAACTATTTATATATTCAAGTATTGTTTTTTCAGTATTTGAATACATAGTTGGCTTTATGCTTGATGCTTTGTTTTGTGCTAAATGGTGGGATTATGCAGATGATTTTATGAACTTAAATGGAAGAATTAGTATATTCTTTTCATTTGCTTGGGGAATTATTGCTTTAATTTTTATACATTATGTACATCCTTTCTTTGAAAAGAAACTAAAACCTATACTAAAGAAAATACCAAAGGAACTACAATTATTAATGCTCAATGTATGTTTTATTATTTTAATTATTGATACTGTATTATCTAGTATAAAGTATTTAAATATTGGGTAAGCAATCTAGCATTATTATATTTTTGCTAGACTTTTCCTATTTATATATGTTATAATTAAATATGAAAGGTAGTGATAATATTGAACAGTGGAAATACAGATTTTGTGCCAAAAGTAAATATACCAAATATTGTAATTAAAAATTATCCATCACTCATTTCAAAAATGAATTTTTCTAGAGAAATGTACGAGGCAGTGGAAATTGAAGAAGATGAAAATTATATAATTCTAAAACTTAAGCCTGAATATTATGAATCACATAGAATAGACGAAATTCATAATTATAAATATCATCTTCCTTATCATATTCCAAAAAAACCAAGAAATATAGAAGCATATTTAAGAAGTCCTTATCATAAAGAACTAGCAGACAGGTATGAAAAATTTTCTACTTCATATAAACAAGATATTCTTGATGAGGTTTTCCTTGAAAGACAAGAAATATTACGTAAATATCCTGAAATAACTCAATTAGTAACTAAAATTAGACAAAAATCTTTGTATAGTTATGAAGATAAAGTAAATCAAAAAATAATAGATACAAATGGAAATCCTGAAAAAATGTTTATTAATGATATTATAGGGGCAAGACATATACCTTATGCATTAGAAACTGGTGATAATGAACTTGATCTTATCCCATATGCTAAAACATATATTCAAGTAGCATTATCTAAAATGCATTCTTCACACAGTAAATATGAATTAAAAATTTTAAAAGATTATATTGATAATCCAGATAAAGCAAAATCTAATATTAGACGTGCTGAAGAAAATACAAAATTTCAAGATAATGCTTCAAAAGATGATGATAAGTCTAAAAAATATCAATCTGTACATCTTATATACTATAATAAACATAATCCAGATTGTTGTTACGAAGATCAAATAAGAACCCCAGATATGGAATTTATTGCTAAAAGAGATACTCTAATTGGACATTATAATTATAAACCTATAAAGTTAGGTGAAGATTCTCGTTTACGTGTTCCTAAATATACTATTATTACAAGAGATCCTTCAACAGGGAAAGATGTAATAGAAGAACTTTTGTTTAAAGATGCTTTTAGGCATGCAAATCATATTCCTATTACAGATGATGGCAAAACATTTTTATATGCTGTTTCTTGGAATCAATTTTCAGAAGAAGAAACTTTGCTTACTCCGTTTATAAAAGAAGTAAAACGTGAACTTAATAAAATTAAAGAAGAACCTATTAAAGAGTAGGTTCTTCTTTGTAATATCAAATCTTCCCTTTTACTCTACTTATACTAAGTCCATCCCCTACTTCTAAAATTTGTGTATCAAGAAGCGGATTTTCCCCGTATTTCTTTTATATATTCACGCAAATTTCTTACAGCAGTTCTTTGTTTATGCTTATTATAATCGCTCATAACATATCCTTTATATAATACATTATCAGCAATAATTATACCATTACTATTAATCAGTCTAAGAGACTGTTCTAAGAAAAATGGATATTTTCCCTTAGCAGCATCTATAAATATCATATCATATTTATTATTAAATGTTGGAAGTATTTCAACAGCATCTCCTAAATATATATTAATTTTACCTTCCACTTCTGCCTTTTTAATATTTTCTTTTGCCTTAATAACTCTATCTTCTTCACGTTCTATTGTATCTATTACTCCATTTTTTTCCAAGAATTTAGTAAAACATATACTAGAATACCCAACTGCTGTTCCTATTTCTAATACTCGATTTAATGTAATATCCTTTAAAATCTCCTCTAAAACTGCCAATGTTTCATCCATTATAATTGGTATATGTTCATCTAATGCTTCTTTTTTTATTTTTTCTAGTTCTAATTTATTCATATAGAATTCATTTCCCTTCTTCATATAATGTATAAAAATTGTATCATATTTTTTTACTTTTTCCAAGATTTAAAAAAAATACTTAAAGTATACTTAAAAAAAACTTGTTGTTATTATATCATCAATGAACTGACAATTTATTCTAATTCAATTTTCTTAATTGTGAGTTACAATAACAAACATTATTATTGTTTTAATTTATTTTTTGTTTATTAGAGCGTTTTAAATTGTTTTGTAAAAAAATGTCGCTTTTTTGCTATTTTTACATGTTGTTCCTGTAAATTTATTTTACTATTTATTATAAAATCATTTATATAAATTATACTAAAAGAAAAAAGAGGAAAAATATGAAAGTTAAAACCTTAAATGGAAATTTGAATATTATTGGGAAAAACTTAAGAAAATACCGTAATCTAAAGAAAATGTCTCAACCAGAAATTTGCCGAAAACTAGATTTAATTGGTGTTACCATGTATATATGTGATATATATGAAATTGAGTATGGTAAAAAAACTGTAAAGGATTTCGAAGTTCTTGCTTTTTGTAAAGTATTAGAGATTTCTTTAGAGGATTTATATTCAGGTGCTGATAATTATTATGAAGCTTAATATATAGTTATTAAATATATTGGCACTTTTACTTAAGTGCATTATTTATTATGTTTTGTACCAAAAAAATACTTGTTAATAGTACTTTTTGGTACAAATTCATTTTCTATATAATTCTATATAAATAACTTTATTTTCTTCTTGCAGCAATTTCTCTTTCCTTGCTACTTAATATTTTCTTCCTTAAACGAATACTTTTTGGTGTAACTTCTACAAGTTCATCATCTTGTATAAATTCTATTGCTTTTTCCAAAGAAAATTGTATTGGTGGGACAAGTCTTAATGCATCATCTGAACCTGATGCTCTTGTATTTGTTAAATGTTTTTCTTTACATACATTAATTGCTAAATCTTCATTTCTAGAATTTAATCCAACAATCATACCTTCATATACTTCTACACCTGGTCCTATAAATAAATCTCCCTTATCTTGTGCATTATATAAACCATATGTTACACTCTTTCCGGCTTCAAATGCTACAATTGTTCCTCTTACTCTTGATAATACATCACCTTTATATGGTTCATATGAATCAAATACATGGTTCATTACTCCAACACCTTTAGTATCTGTTAAGAATTCAGTTCTATATCCAATTAACCCTCTTGCAGGAATTTTAAATTCTATTTTAGTATGTCCATCTTCTGCTGGTTCCATGTTTACCATTTCAGCTTTTCTTTGACCTAGTTTTTCAATAACTGTACCTATTGATTCATCTGGAACATTTACTATTAATCTTTCAATAGGTTCGCATTTTTGTCCATTTATTTCTTTAAATATAACTTTTGGTCGAGATACTAAAAGTTCAAAACCTTCTCTTCTCATATTTTCAATTAATACAGATAAATGTAATTCTCCACGTCCGTGAAACATCAAAGCTATCTGGTGAATCTGTTTCTTTTACACGTAAACTTACATTTCTTTCTAATTCTTTAAATAATCTATCTCTAATATGTCTTGATGTTATAAATTGTCCTTCCTTTCCTGCAAATGGTCCATTATTTACACTAAATGTCATAGATACTGTTGGTTCATCTATATCTACAAAATCTATTTTTTCAGGATGTTCATAATCACATATTGTTTCACCTATATTTATATCACTTATACCTGAAATGGCGATAATATCCCCAGCCTTTACTTCATCTGTTTCTTCCCTTTTTAAACCAACATGTGTATATAGTTTTACTACTCTACCATTAGTTACTTTATCCTCTTTTTTACATATGCTAACAGGCATATTAGCTTTAACAGTTCCTCTTTCAACTCTTCCTACAGCAATTCTTCCAACATAGTCATCATAATCTATATTAGACACAAGCATTTGCATAGGTCCTTCTATTTCACATTTTGGTGGAGTTATTTTATCTATGATTGTTTCAAATAAACAGTTTAGATCAGATGTTTCTTCAGATAAATCCATTTTTCCTATTCCATTTTTTGCTGATGCATATACAACTGGAAAATCTAATTGATCATCATTTGCATCAAGTTCTATAAATAATTCTATAACTTCATCAACCACTTTTTCAGGATTTGCTCCTGGTCTATCTATTTTGTTAATTACTACTATTGGTTTTAAGTTTAATGCTAAAGATTTTTTTAATACTTCTCTTGTTTGAGGCATTGTTCCTTCAAAAGCATCAACCAAAAGTAAAACGCCATCAACTGTTTTTAATACCCTCTCAACTTCTCCTCCAAAATCAGCATGTCCAGGTGTATCAACAATATTTATTTTTATATCATTATACATTACTGATGTATTTTTAGATAATATTGTAATTCCTCTCTCTTTTTCTTGGTCATTTGAATCCATAACTCTTTCCGCAACTT
>CATKFT010000159.1 GCA_949747745.1 uncultured Clostridia bacterium | reverse complement strand
TCCATTGTTATTTCTTTATTACTTAATTCTATTCCTGTTACAGTATTTTCTCCTGATACTTTTTGTATTATTTTATATCCTTGTTCTTTTAATTCATTTACTATTTCATCTATTGTTACTTTTTCTCCTCCTGCTAATTCTTCCATTTTTTTATCTGCATATGCTAACTGTGCCTGTTCTTCTATTTCTTTTATTTTTGTTATTAAAGTAGCATCTTTCGCTGTTTTAAATATTCCTCTTTCTCCGTAATGTTAGGTTTAATGTTACTCCCGCAAGGATTAATAATACTATTATTGTTATCATTAACGCTATTAAGGTTATTCCGCATCTGGCTTACATAGCATTTAGTCCCTACATTAATTTTAGTATTCATTTGTATTTTATCTTGCTTTTCTTTTATCGCTCCTCTTATTCCCTCAATATTTAGTTTGTTTCTTGTTTCCATTTTTTGCATAGTTTTCTTTGGCTCCTTTCACTTTTCTTTTTTACTTTAGTATGTTACTTTTTTCTTGTTCATATACTCATTTATTTTATTTTTGTATGTCTACATTTTACACTATAAACAAGAACTACGTCAACATATAGTATACATTTATTGTTATGTTGGAAGGTTGCACTTCATAAACTAGCACTATACAAGCACTTTTAGAAAATATTTCTTTTACATTACAATTTTAGAAATTAGTGTTAAACTAAATTTATAGAAAAAGTCTTACGAAGCCTTTAATAGAACATTGACAATTTCATAAAAAAAGACACCTTGCTTGTATTATTCTTTTTCCTATTGTTTTTGGAAATATTTCAATATTTCCAAAATTTTTGTTGGTACTTTAGGCATATTATATTTCTCCTTTTAAGTTTAATATAATATTAGTATAGCAAAATCATTTATATTTCCAATTTTTATTAAAAAGTCTAAAATTTCTCTATATATTTTTTCTAATCTCTTCTACACTTATACTAATTTCTTTTTCTTCTCCTGTAATCATATTTTTCAGCTTAGCTTTATCCTTTTGTATTTCTTCTTCCCCTAAAACAAGCACAAATTTTGCTTTTTTCTTATCAGCATATTTCATGTTTGCTTTTATGCTTCTTTGGCATATATCAGTTTCAACATATATTCCGCTTCTCTCTTAGGCTTTTAGCAACTAACATAGCTTTTGTTAATGCACTTTCTCCAATTGATGCTATAAACAAATCTACTCGTTTTTCCTCTATTTCATTTTGTGTATTGTATTTTTCAAATACATCTAGTAACCTATCCTCTCCCATTGCAAAACCTATTGCAGGAGTATTTTGTCCTCCTAATTCCTCTACTAGTCCATCATATCTTCCACCTGCAAGAACAGTGTATCCCTCTTTATTTGATACAAACTCAAATACAGTTTTTGTGTAATAATCTAAACCACGTACAATGCTAGAATCTACTACATATTCTATTCCTAAATCTTTTAAAGATTTTTTTACATTTTCAAAATGTGTACTACACTCACTACAAAGATAATCTAAAATTACTGGTGCTCCTTGGTTTAACTCTTTACATTTTGTTTCTTTACAATCCAATATTCTCATTGGATTTTTTTCAAACCTTGTTTTGCATGTATCACAGTAATTTTCAATATTTTTCCTTATAAATTCTTTTAATGCATCTTGATATTTTTTCCTACATATTGGACAACCTATACTATTTATATTTAGCACTACATCTGGTATGTTAAAACTTTTTATTATTTGGTTTGCCATAACTATTATTTCTACATCTGCTGTATATGACGATGTCCCTAAAATTTCTGCACCTATTTGTCTAAATTCGCGAAATCTTCCTTTTTGTACATTTTCATATCTATACATAGGCATCATATACCACATCTTTATTGGTGATGGAAGTGAACTCATACCATTTTCTATATATGCACGTACTACTCCTGCTGTTCCTTCTGGTCTTAATGTTATACTTCTATCTCCCTTATCTACAAATGTATACATTTCTTTTTGTACAACATCTGTTGTATCTCCAACTCCTCTTTCAAAAAGTTCTGTATTTTCAAATACAGGTACACGTATTTCTTTAAAACCATAATTTTCTAATATTTCCTTTGCTATTTTTTCAACATATGCCCATTTATACGAATCTATTGGCAATATGTCCCTTGTTCCTTTTGGTTTTTGTATCATATATTTTTCCTCCTATTTTTTTATATATCACGTTCACGAAGTTCTAAATAAATTGGTTTTTCTTCTTTTATCATAGTAGATTTTCCATGTCCTGGATACACAATTGTATCCTCTGGTAAGCATAATAATTTATTAGTAATTGAAGCCATTATTTCTACTAAACTACCTGTTGGTAAATCTGTTCTTCCCCAAGAACCACGAAACAATGTATCTCCACTAAATAACATTTTTTCTTTTTTACAATATAATGATGTTCCACCATTTGTATGGCCTGGTGTGTGTATCACTCTAAATTCCAATTCTCCTATATGTATTAAATCACTATCATCCACCCTAGAGTCTTCTTCTAGCTTTATATCTGGAAGTCCTATATAATAATTTAATGTAACCTCTGGATTTTTTAGGTTTTCACTTTCTTGTCTTCCAATTAATACCTTTACTCCATATTCATTTTGTAATTCCACAACAGCCCCTGTATGGTCTCCATGGCAATGCGTTAAATAAATGTATTTTAACTTTGCTTCTAATATATTTAACATTTCTATAATTTTTTCTTTTTCCCCTGCTGGGTCTATAACCATAGCTTCTTTTGTTTGTTCATCTACTATAATATAACAATTTGTTGGTTCTCCTAATGGAGTATTTAACTTTAATCTTTTCAGTACCATAAAACTACTTCCTATCAATTTATTCTATTAATATAGCTATATTTAACATAAATACAATAATATATTTATACGGATTTTTATGCTTTACTTCTTTCTTTTCACTTCAAATACACTATCAACTTTTCTTAATGCTTTTAAAGTTTTATTTAGCTCTTCTAAATTTCCTACTTCTATTGTTATTTCAGTTGTAACAATTTTTTCTTTATTTACCTTACTTGTAATTGCAATTAACTTTGTTTTCACATCATAAATCGCTTTAATAATATCAGCAAGTAGTCCATTTCTATCATTTGAAAATGCTTCTATATCAACATTATAGTTTGATGCTTTTTCATTATACCACTCAACATCAATTATTCTATCTTTTTCTTGTAATAAGTCTTTTACATTTACACACTCTGTAGTATGAATAGATACTCCTCTTCCTTTTGTAATATATCCTATAATGTTATCTCCTGGAACTGGATTACAGCATTTTGATAATTTCACCAAACAGTTATCTATTCCTTTTACTATAATTCCACTTTTTGATATATTGTTCCTTACCTTTTTTGCTTTTGCAAGTTCTTCTATTTTTTGTTCAATTTGTTCATCTTCATTTACCTTTTTATATTCCTCTAGAATTTTTGCAATAATTTTCCCAGATGATATTGCACCAAATCCGCACTGCTGCATACATATCATCTATTGAGTTATATTTATACCTATCAAGAGCTGCTTGTATATATTCTTGTTTATGAAGTTCTGATGCTTGCATCCCTATTCTTTTTATTTCTTTTTCAATTAGTTCTTTTCCTTTAATTATATTTTCTTCTCTTTGTTCTTTTTTAAACCAAGCTTGAATTTTATTCCTTGCAGAACTACTTTTTATAAATTTTAACCAATCTCTACTAGGTCCTTTTGCATTATCTGATGTAACAATTTCAACTATATCTCCACTTTTTAATTTAGTAATAATGGGCATCATTTTCGAATTTATTTTACATCCTACCATTTTATGCCCAACTTGTACATGTATACTGTATGCGAAGTCTATTGGAGTTGCACCAGTTGGTAATACTTTAATATCTCCTTTTGGTGTAAACACATATACTTCATCTTCAAATAATTCTGTTTTAAGTGTATTTAAAAATTCTTCTGGATCTTGCATTTCCTTTTGCCACTCTAAAGTTTCACGAAGCCATGCCAGTTTGTCTTCTTCAACTTTTACATTACTTTTCTTGCCTTTTGTAAAATTTGCTTCTTTATATGCCCAATGAGCAGCAATACCATATTCTGCTATTCTATGCATATCCCATGTACGAATTTGTACTTCAAATGGTGTTCCTTTAGCACCTATTAATGTTGTATGTAAAGATTGATACATATTAGGCTTTGGAACTGCTATATAGTCTTTAAACCTTCCGAGGCATTGGGTTATATAGTTCATGTACTACTCCTAATGCTGAATAGCAGTCTTTTACAGAATTTACAATAATTCTTAATGCGAATAAATCATATATTTGATCTAATGTGCAATTATCCCTTTTCATTTTTCTATAAATACTATATAAGTGTTTTGCTCTTCCT
>CATKFT010000158.1 GCA_949747745.1 uncultured Clostridia bacterium | reverse complement strand
TCAAGTTACATCTTTATTATCTATTTTTGTATAATAATAATTTTTTTCTTTTGTTTTAATATTGCTATTTTATCTTATGTTTTTTATAAACATACTTTTTATTAGTTTGCTATTTTTTTTATAAATTATTCTATTTTTTAAATTTTTTTGTAATTTTTGTTTTCTTGTGATACAATTTAATTGGTGTTTTAAAATTTTAATCTTATTTTGGTTTATAAATTTTCCATTAAAAATTTAAATCTATTTATAAGGATTTGTCTATGAAAAAAGTTTTGATTTTTTATGCTTCTTATGGTGGTGGACATTTGTCTGCTGCTCGCTCTATTAAAGAATATTTAGAAAATAATTTTAAAGATATTGATATAAATTTAGTTGATTGTATGAAATATGTTAGTAAAACTGTTGAAAAAATTACTACTACTGCTTATAATGAAATGGCAAAAAAAGTTCCTTGGGCATGGGGTAGAATTTATTCTAAATCTCAAAGTGGACCTATTGCATATGTTAGTAATACTAGTAATAAAATTTTGGCTTTGAAACTTAATAAATTATTACAAGAATATAAACCTGATATTATTATATCTACTCATCCATTTGGTTCACAAATGTGCACTGTTTTAAAAAAGGCTGGTAAAATTTCTGCATGTATTGCAACTATAATGACGGATTATTCTCCACATGAGCAATGGCTTGTTAATTCTAGCTTAGTTGATTATTTTTTCGTAGCTCATGATGGTATGAAAAGAGCTCTAGAAGAAAAAGGTATTGATGCTTCTAAAATTTTTGCAACTGGAATCCCTCTTTCTAATAGATTTTTAATGCATTATGATAAAACTGAAATTCTTAAAAGTTTTGGCTTGCAAGAAAATAAAAGAACTATTTTGTTTTTTGCAGGAGGAGAATTTGGTCTAGGAAAGTCTAAAACTTATGAATTATTAAAAACATTAGCTGAAAATTTAAATGGTTTTCAAGTTGTTGCAATTTCAGGAAGAAACGAAAAAATGAAAAAAAGTTTCGATTATTTAGTTACACATTTGGGTAAAACTGATTGTATTAAAGTTTTAGATTACACATCACAAGTTCCTGAACTTATGAGTATTTCTGATATGGTTATTACAAAGCCTGGACGGACTTACTACTACTGAAAGTTTAGCTTCCCGGATTACCTATTATTGTAATAAATCCTATTCCTGGTCAAGAAGAAGAAAATGCTGAATTCTTAGAAAATATGGGAGTTGCTATTTGGATACGTAAAACCGATAATGCAAAAGAGGTTTTAACAAATCTTTTTAACTCTCCTGAAAAAATGCGAAATATGAAAGTTAATGCAAGGCTTCATGCTAAGAAAAATTCTTGTAAGGATATTTGTGAGATTATATTTAAACAAAACAAAAATCACCTTCTATAATATTAGAGGTGATTTTTTAATGCTTATATTTGTATTTAATCTGTTTCATTTTTATTTTCAAGCTTTGTTTCTATTATTGTATTTTTACTTTGATTTTTTTATAATTTATAGTACAAATAGCTTCACGTGAATGCAATACTTTTTATAATTCTCTTCTTCCTTCTAACGCCTTTGTTAATGTTACTTCATCTGTATATTCTAAATCTCCTCCAACTGGTATTCCATGTGCTATTCTTGTTACTTTTATACCTAGTGGTTTTACTAATTTCGAAATATACATTGCTGTTGCTTCTCCTTCTACTCTTGGATTTGTTGCAAGTATTATTTCTTTTACTTTTTCTTTACTTAGTCTTGCAATAAGTTCTTTTAGTTTTATATCATCTGGTCCTATTCCATTCATTGGAGATATCACGCCATGCAACACGTGATATACTCCTTTAAATTCATGTGTTTTTTCCATTGCTATTATGTCTTTTACATCTTCTACTACACATATTATAGATTCATCTCTTTTTGGATTTGCACATATTGTACATGGATCTGTATCTGATATGTTATAACATTTCGAACAATATTTTAAGTTTTGCTTTGCACTTGTTATTGCTTTAATAAATTCATTTGTTTCTTCATTTGTTTGGTTTAGTACGTGAAATGCCAGTCTTACTGCTGTTTTATGTCCTATACTTGGTAATTTCTCAAAAGCTTCTACTAGCTTTTCTATTGATGGTGAATAATATGACATTGTTCCTCCTTTATCCTACTGACTCTTTATTTCCGCAAAGTATTTGTGAAACTATTGTAACTGGTTCTTCTTCTAATTGTTTATTAAAGTTAAAGAAACCTCTTTTTTGTGTATTTTTAATTTTACTATAATCAATAAATTCTACTTTCTTTGTAACATTTGTTTTTTGTGTTTTATTTACATCATTTATAGATTTTAATATACTTGTATTCTTTTTCTTTATTTCTTCATTATTATTTGCTTTTATATTTCTATTTTCTACTGTAGTATTTATTGTTTCTTTTTGTACATTTTTATTAGTATTTTCAAGTTTATCTTCTAATATAGTGCTAATTTTTTCTGTATTTTTAGATGTATAAACACTATTTTTTCCTAAATTTGTACCTACTACGCTTGATGTTTTACTTGTATATTTAGTTACATCATTTACTGTTTTATTGTTATTTTCTTTTGTAACTTTCTTTTCTAATACATTAGCAATATCTTGTGTATTAGATACATCCATGCTAGTATTTTTTACTCTATCGATTACATTTTTTGATAAAGGATTATTTGAGCTAGTTCTTTCAATTATTGGTTTATTATTTATTTTTGTACTAGCAAAATTTGCTTCATTAAGTATTGTAGCATTGCTTGCTATGTTATTAGCATTATAACTACTTTCTAAATAATCTTGTATTCTAACTACTTTTTCATCTAATTTACCTTTAATTTTTTCATCTGCTTTTTTTGAATCTATATATTTATCTTGTCTATAATATCCATATTCTCCTATATTGACACTTTTTATTAATTTTTCATTGTCTATTGCTTTTTTCTCTAAATATGTAAAACGTTCTCCCATATCATATAGTTGCCTGTATAAGCCATTAATAGCTGCTAATACTTCATAATTATTTACACTAGAAATTTTATTGTCTAATGTTTCTATTTGTCTATTTTGTATACTAATTGCTTCTTCATATGAAGTTTTTACTTTGTTTAATTCGTTTAATATATTGTTTGATTCTTCATTAAAGTTTATATTTGAAATTTTTTCTTCTAATGCTGTGATACTTTCTTTTTGCTCTTTTATTGCTTCTTCATATCTTTGTTTTACATCATTTAATTCATTTAATATATTGCTTGATTGTTCATCAAATTTGTTTTCTACATTATCTGTTATTTTTTCTTCTAATGTTCTTATGTTTTCACTTTGTTCATTTATTGCTTCTTCATATCTTCGTTTTACATCATCTAATTCATTTAATATATTACTTGATTGTTCATCAAATTTGTTTTCTACATTATCTGTTATTTTTTCTTCTAATATTCTTATATTTTCGCTTTGTTCATTTATTGCATTTTCATATGTTTCTTTAATACTTTCTAGTTCATCTAGTATACTATTTTGTTGTTCACTAAATTTATTGTCTACATTATTTGTTATTTTCTTTTCTAATTCTATAATACTTTCTTTTTGTGTCTTCATTGTGTTTTCATATATTCCTTTAATGTTTATTAAGCCATTTATTATACTTTTTGCTTGTATACTAAATTTATTGTCTACATTGTTTGTTATTTTTTCTTCTAATGCAGTGATATTTTCACTTTGTTCTTTTATTGTGTTTTGATATGTTTGTTTTATATTTTCTAATTCTCCTAATATACTATTTTGTTGTTCATCAAATTTGTTATCTACACTACTTGTTATTTTCTCTTCTAATTTTGTAATGTTTTCACTTTGCTCGTTTATCGCATTTTCATAAGTATATTTAATATTATTTAATGCGTATAACATATTATCTGATTGTTCTGTAAATTTATCATCAAAATTTTCATTTTGTAAGTTTGTATTTTCCTCATATAATTTTTTTATGTTTTCTACTTCTTCTAATATATCTTTCGTCTTATCTTTTCTAAACATTGCATCAAAAGAAGTCTGCATAATATTTTTATATATATTTTTTAATTCTACTACTTCTTTTGTATTGTCACTTATCATATTAGTTAATTCATTCAAATTATCATCTTTTTTTGTTTCTCTACTATTATCATATAAATGCTCTTCATTTTCATTTATTTCTTCTTCATTTTCTTCTATAATGTTAGTACTTATAGATAAATTACTATTAAGTATTTCACTGTCTTCTACTATTTTTGTTTCTAATTCTCCTCTTTTTGCATCATGTTCTCCATAATAATAGCTGTTTTTATATTCTTTAGATGATATTTCCATTTTATTTATAATGGCTCCACTAATATTTCCTCCAACTATCTCAATTGATTTTTTTACTTTTATTAACGAATCTATTTTTGTTGTTTTATTAGCTGTAACAATAATTGTAGAATCAACTATTTTTGATAGTGCTATACTATCTGAAACTAGCATACATGGTGTACCATCACAAATAATTATGTCATATTGTGTTTTAAGTGCTTCTAAAAACTTTTTCATATTAGGTGATGATAATAGTTCAGATGGGTTTGGTGGAACTATTCCAGATGTCATAACATGTAAATTTGGTATTTTACTTTTTTGAATATACCAGTTTATATTTACTAATTCTCCATTTTCTCCAATATCTGATAAGCAGTTTGATAGTCCATGTTTATTTGCAATATTAAAAATTTTATGAATTCTGCCTTTTCTCATATCTGTATCTATTAATATAACTCTTTTTCCTGATTGTGCAAATGTTACTGCTAAGTTAGAAGATACAAAACTTTTCCCTTCTCCCATAGAGCTACTTGTTACTAATATTGTTTTTAATTCTTTATTTTTAGTTGAAAACATGATATTTGTTCTAAATGTTTTAAAACATTCTGATATTGGGTCTTTTGGTTGTTCATTTACAATTAATTCACTTACATTTCTGTTTTCACTATTTTGATATGTAGGAATAGTAGATAATACTGAAAGCTTTGCATATCCTTCAATATCTTCTTCACATTTTATTGTTGTATCTAATAAATAAATAATTACTACCATTACTAACGATGTAAATAATCCTGCAACTGCAAACATTATTATATCTTTTATATGGTTTATATTATATGCTACATTCGTTACTTCCGCTAAATCCATTATATATACATTATTCATATTATATAATATTTCAACTTCTTTTGAAAAAACTTCTACTACTTCATTTGCTATATTTGCTGCAAGTTCATTATTGTTACTTTTTACAGTTATTTTGAAAACTTCTGTATTATTCATAGATTGTACTGTAATTAAATTGCTTAAATCTTGTAATGACATATTTAGTTTCAAGTTTTTAATAACTTGTTCTAATACTCTATCACTTTTTGTTAATTTTGTATAAGTAGAAAGTAGATTTTGGTTTAATGTAATATCTGATCCTGTAATGGCTTCTTGTGTTATATCTACTTTATCGTTTTGAGTTAATACAACTGTTGCAGAAGATTCATACATAGGGGTTACATAGTAAAAACTGTAAAAATATCCTACAAATATAAATAATACTATTGTAATAAAAATATACAATTTACTGTTTGCTAATGTTTTAAAAAACCTAGTAATATCAAAATTTTCCATTTTTCTACATCACCTTTTATTTTTTACCTTTCTTTGTAATATTTCTTTAATATTATACAATGTTCTACTTGCTTTTTCAATATAAAAAAACTAGCAAAATTACATTTATTTTACAATTTTGCTAGTTATATTTTCTACGGAAATTCATACTTTATGGTATATTTTTTCCTTATATTAAATTTATATTACATTACATTAATCCTGGTATATTGTATTTTCCCATTTGTGCTGTTTGTGCAGAGTCTACTTTCCTTAGGGCTTCATTGATACAGGTTATTATTAGGTCTTGTAACATTTCTACATCTTCAGGATCTACTACTTCTTTTTTTATTGTTATTTCCTTTATTTCTTTTGTACCTGATACTTTTACTGTTATTGCTCCTCCTCCAGCTGATGCATCAAATTCTTTTACTGCTAGCTCTTCTTGTGATTTTTCTAAGTCAGCCTGTATTTTTTTTGCTTCCTTCATTAAGTTGTTTAGATTCATTCCTCCAAATCCTCCCATCCCTGGGAATCCTCCTCTTTTTGACATTTTATTTCCTCCTTTTTTATATTATTAATAAGCTTATGTGCTATTTTAGTCTTCTATTATTTCTAATGGTATATCTAATTTTGTTAGTGCTTCTTCTATATTTTCTTCTTTTGGTATATATTCTTTTTCATCTATAAATTTTATTCTCATAGTTTTTCCGTGTTTGTATTGCTACTAGTTTTTCTAATTCATTTAAATTTTCTGGCTTTTCTAACATTGATTTTCCAAAAGCTGTTAAACCATTTGTAAATATTACTTCTAATGTTAAATCATCTTTTTGTTTTGCTTTTGTGCTTATTAGGTTTGAATATAGTACCATTTTACCATTCTTTCTTAACTCTTCTAATACATTTTTCCAGTATTCTTCACTTGTTAAGTTTTGTATGTTTGGTTTAGTTTTTTTTGATATACTTACATTTGTTTGACTATTTTGTCCGACTTATGTTTTGAATTTCTTTACTATTTTGTTTTATATAATTAAAATCATTGTCGTTTTCTCTTACGGATTCACCACTTTTTGCTATTTTTATATTACCAGAATTTATTTTTTCTTCAAGTTCTCCTACTTTTTTTCTTAATTCTTCTATTCCATCATTTTGTGTTGTTGTACAAAGTTTTATTATTCCTGTTTGTAACATTATTTCTTTTTGAGATGACCATTTGATGCTATTTTCTACTTCTGATAATGTGCAAATTATTCCTACTAGTTTTTCTTTTGAACTTCCTTTAGAAAGTTCTTCTATTTGTTTCTTTTCTTCATCACTATATATTGATGTTTCTTTTGTTGTTTTATATATTAATATATCTTTTACATATTTTATTATTTCCCATAAAAGATTATTTATATCTTTTCCATCTTTTAGTATTTCATTTAAATTTAATATAGCTTCTTCTACATTACAGTTTAATATGCTTTTTACAATTTTGTTTATAAATGTTGTTTTCGGTATTCCTACTAGTTCTTTAACCCTATCTTCGTTTATAATTCCTGTGCCTT
Source organism: uncultured Clostridia bacterium (assembly GCA_949747745.1). Next base: position 7,826 of record CATKFT010000158.1, on the reverse strand, counting down.
CTTGCATACATCTTTCTAATATACTTAAGGCATCTCTTGCTGCTCCTTCTGATAGCTGCGCTATTATTTCTAAAGCATCTTTTGTTATTTCTATTTGTGCATCTTTACATATTATTTCTAGTCTTTTTATTATATCTTCATTTGATATTCTTTTAAAATCAAATCTTTGGCATCTTGATAATATTGTTGCTGGTAATTTTTGTGGCTCTGTTGTAGCTAATATAAATTTTACATGTGCTGGAGGTTCTTCTAAGGTTTTTAGTAATGCATTAAATGCTCCTGTTGATAACATATGTACTTCATCTATAATATATACTCTGTATTTGGCAAGTGTTGGAAGAAAATTTACTTCATCACGTATAGAACGTATATCTTCTACACTGTTATTTGATGCTGCATCCATTTCTACAACGTCTGTTAGTGAGCCTGAAAGTATGGCTTTACATATTTCACACTCATTGCATGGCTCTCCATATTTTGGATTTAGGCAATTAATGGCTCTTGCAAATATTTTTGCACTAGATGTTTTTCCTGTTCCACGTCCACCATTAAATAGATATGCATGTCCTATTCTATTTGATACTATTTGGTTTTTTAGTGTTTTGGTTATATGAGTTTGACCTACAACTTCACTAAATTTTAATGGTCTATATTTTCTATATAATGCTGTGTATTCCATTTTTTCCCCCTTTAATTAGTATCTTTATAAAAAAATTGTGCTAAGTATTTTTACATCTCTATGGAAAACATCCTCCACATAAATACACTATTTATTGCTGCTTCGTTCCCGACCTGACAAGGTTCATAGCTTTTTATTGAAGTTTGTTCTCCATACAAATGTAAAAGTTCTCATCACAACTTTTATTATATACTTAAAAATCTATTTTAGCAATACATTTTTTAGTTTTTTTACTTTAACGAAGTTCTTTATATTTAGCCTTTTCTTTGTAACAATTCTCTTATAACCTTTAATATGTTACAGGTTATAGTAATTTTAGTATCTTTTAAAAACAATTTCATTTCCACCAATTTGATAATTTGTTGTTCCATCTCCGTACTAAATTTCCTATTGGCATTTCTAATTCTACTTTTGCTTTGTATTTTCTATTTGACCTTAGTTCTATCGATATATCAAATGATGCCTTAAACTTTATTTCTTCATTTGCAATTCCTACTTTTTGAAGTAATGTTCCATCATGCCTAATTTCTGTATCTTCGTTCGAAATATATTCCCCTATATTAGTGTTTACATATCTTAGTGGTATTAATCCCCCTTGATTTGCTATTTTCATGTTTTCTATGTCTGATGTTTCACTTCCTATGTATTCTAATTTATTTTCTACTTTATGTTCTTCTTTATTATTAAATATGTTATTTTCACTAGTTGGTTTATATATTTTCACTTCACCTTTTAATGGATTTTTTTCTATTTCAAAATTATCTATTATTATTTTATCTATTATTTCTCCTTGATTATGATTTTTATTTTTGATTATGTCTATGTATATATCATTTACTTGTACAAGATTTAAATTCCATTTTTCTTGTACATTTTCTTTTTGATTTCCCCCTAATGTGCTAATTACCATTATTTTTGATAATTGAAATGGCATATTAGTTTCTCCTTCAACATTATATTTCACTATAATGCTTATTATTGTAATTGATATAATTGCTATTAAAAATATTAAGATATACCTTTTTATGAAATTTATTTTTTCCACATCATTTCTCCTTTTGCTTTACGAATTTTTTCATATGTTTTTTATTTTTTAACTCTTGGCTGATTTGTGGTTTGATAACTATTTATTAAAATACATTTCCATTTATAGAATAAAATAAGTTATACTTTATTTTTCTTTTTTGAATCTCTTAATTCTTTAAAAAACTTTTTTAATAATTCTTCACATTCTTTTTGCAATATACCTGTTTGTACTTCTACTTTATGATTGAATGTGTAATCTTCTAATAAATTTAAACAAGAACCACATGCCCCTGTTTTATAATCCATTGTCCCTATATTTACTTTCTCAATTCTACTTAAAATTAATGCACCCGCACACATTGGACATGGCTCTAATGTAACATACATTTGGCATCCTTCTAATCTCCATGACTGTAATTTTTTGCTTGCTTTACCGTATTGCTATTATTTCTGCATGTTTTGTAGTATCCATCTTTTCTTCTTTTACATTATGAGCTCTTGCAATTATTTTTCCATCTTTTACAATAACTGCTCCTACTGGTACTTCTAGTTTATTATATGCTTTTAAAGCTTCTTTTATAGCTTCTTTCATATACTTTTCTTCCATTATTTTTTCCTTTTAAAGTTTATATTTAATGACAATTATAAAATTATTCTTTTTCTGGTGTGCCTAGGCGGACTCGAACCACCATCGGTCGCTTAGGAGGCGACTGCTCTATCCTGCTGAGCTATAAGCACATTTTTTACTTTTCTAGTATATAATATTTTTTATATTATTTCAATATTACAATTGAAATTTCTGCAATTACTCTGTATAATTGTTTATATTTATAAATATATGTGATTTTAAATGAATCAAGAAAGGAAAGATTTCTTATGCAAAAAATTTTAGGTTTTATGCGAAAGGCTATTGAAGATTATAATATGATTGAAGATGGAGATAAAATTGCTATTTGCTTGTCTGGTGGGAAAGATTCTATTTCTATGCTTATGGGTTTTAAAGCCTTACAACGTTTTTATCCTAAAAAATTTTCTATTATTGCAATAAGTGTTAATCCTGGTTTTGAATATTTTGATACTGATTTTTTACAAAAAATATGTGACGATATTAGTGTCCCTTTGTTTATTGAAGAAGGACATATTAAAGAAATTGTTTTTGATATAAGAAATGAAAAAAATCCTTGTTCTTTATGTGCTAATTTAAGACGTGGCGCTTTAACTAGTATGGCTGTTCAAAAGGAGTGTAATAAAATTGCTCTTGGACACAATGAGGATGATGTTTTAGAAACATTTTTACTTAATTTATTCTATACTGGTAGTATTTCTTGTTTTGCACCTGTAAGCTATATGGATCGTTCTAAAATAACTGTTATTAGACCTCTCATTTATGCTCCTGAAAAGGAAATTCGTAAATTTATTAAAAGGAATAATATAATTGTTATGAATAAATCTTGCCCTATGGATGGTGTTTCTAAAAGAGAAGATATTAAAAAAATGATTGCAGATTTGCATGTCGATATTCCTCATATTAGAGCTAATTTGTATGGTGCCATTAAAAGAAGTAATATAAATGGATGGAAAAAATAGTATTGCATTATTTTACATAATGTGGTATCATGGATTATATAAAAGCCCTATATGGGTATGTATAAGGAGGTTCTTACATGTATTCAAGATATGATTATTATCGTGGTGAAGCTAGGGAAATGGCAAAATGTATTCTTAAGGGCTCCTCTGTAGAGCAAACTGCTAAAAAATTCGATACAAGTAAAGAAACTGTACGGAGAAGGCTTCAATTATTAAACCTTAAAGCCGAAGAACTAGTAGAAATCCGTGAAGCGAAAAAAGCAGAGCAGAAAAGGGCAGATTAATATCTGCCCCATTTTATATTAATTTTCTTGTTCTTTTTAATTAGATAGCTCTAATACTGCTTTTTTCAAATTCTCTAATTCTTCTTTTGCATTTTTATTATCTGTTCCCTTTATTCCCATATAAAATTTGATTTTTGGTTCTGTTCCTGATGGACGAACACAGCACCAAGCATCATTTTCTAACTCATAATATAATACATTTGATTTTGGAAGAAGTATTTGGTTTTCTTCTTTTGTTTGCATATTTTTTGATATGCCTATTTCATAATCTTTTGCTGTTATTATATTGTATTTGCCAATTTTATTTGGCACATTATTTCTTAATTTTTCCATCAGTTTTTTTATCTTTTCTTGTCCATCTGCTCCCTCCATTGTTAGGGAAACTAGTCCTTCTTTATAATAACCATATTTTTTATATATTTCTTCCATCTGGTCACAAAGAGTTAGTCCTTTATTTTTATAGTATGCTGCAAGCTCGCATAACATCATTACAGCGGCTATTGCATCTTTGTCTCTTGCATGTGTTCCAACTAAGCATCCATAACTTTCTTCAAACCCAAATGTATATGTTTTGTCTGAATCATTTTCAAATTCTCTTATTTTTTCTCCAATGTATTTAAATCCTGTTAAGACTTCCATTAGCTCTAAATTATATTCTTTTGCTATTGTGTCTGCTAGGTTTGTTGATACTATTGTTTTTATAATTACTCCATTTTTAGGTAATATCCCTTTTTCTTTTTTTATACTTAATATATATTCTAGTATTAACATTGCTGACATGTTTCCTGTAAATGCTTTGTACTCTCCTGTTTTAGAATCTTTTGCATATACTCCTAATCTATCTGCATCTGGATCTGTTGCTGTTATTATATCTGCATCTATCTTTTTTGCAAGTTCTATTGCTAGTTTAAAGGCTTTCTCATCTTCTGGATTTGGATAATCTACTGTTGGAAAGTTTCCATCAGGTAATTCTTGTTGTGGTACTACATATACATTTGTAAAACCTAATCTTTTTAGTATTTCTTTTACTGGTTTTGCTCCTGTTCCATGTAGTGGTGTGTATACTATTTTTAAGTCTTTTTGCACTTTATTTATTATATCTTTATTTAGTGAAAGTTTTTCTAATTCTTCCATATATCTTGCATCTATTTCTTCTAGTATTTCATTATATAGTCCTTGTTTTATTGCTTCTTCTTTTTCCATTGTTTTTATTTCAGAAAAATCTGTTATTTTATTTACTTCATTTATTATTTCTATATCTGTTGGTGGTACAATTTGTGCTCCGTCTTCCCAATATACCTTATACCCATTATATTTTGGTGGATTATGACTTGCTGTAATCATTATACCGACAAGTACATCCAAGTTCTCTTACTGCAAATGATAGTTCTGGTACTGGTCTTAGTTCTTTAAATATATATGTTTTTATACCATTTGCATTTAATATTAGTGCTGTTTGTTCACTAAATTCTTTTGACATGTTTCTTGAGTCATAACTTATTGCTACTCCTTTACTTCCTGTTCCTTTTTTTATTATATAGTTTGCAAGACCGTTTAGTTGCTTTTCCTACTGTATATTTGTTCATTCTATTTGTTCCTATTCCAATTACTCCTCTTAATCCTCCTGTACCAAATTCTAAATTTTTGTAAAATCTATCTTGTATTTCTTCTTTGTTATTTTCTATTTCAATAAGTTCTTTTTTTGTTTCTTCATCAAAATTTGGATTATTACACCATTCTTCATATTTTTTTAAATATTCTTCCATAACACTCCTCCTATAATTTATTTTCTATATGTATTCTATATCTAAAAAAGTTAGATGTCAATTTTTTCATCTAACTTTTAATTCTTAAATGTTACTAAATAATAGTTTTAGTTGATATTTATTTGTTCTTTTATGGTATTATTTTGTAAACATCGAATATTAAGTATTTAATTATGTACAAACCTAAAGTGACTAAAGTAATATATTTCATATTTGTAATCAAATTAATTGCTTAGTTGATATTTACTCATCCAATATCCTTTTAATTGTACTTCATTATTGTCTCCCCAACTAAATGCTTCTGGTATTTTGTAACCACCATTGTCTACTTCTGTACTTGTTCCTTTTATGAATTTTACATTTGCTCTTTGGGTTGTTGTGTTTAATGTGTATTGATATCTTGGTATCCATGTAAAATATGATGTAGTTGTTGCGTTTTCTATTTGTCCATTTTTTATTGTTCCATCTGTTACTACTATATTTGCCCATCTTCTATCACTGTAGTCATACCAATCTTTTGGCATGTTACTTCCGTCATTTTTTATTTTATCTCCTATTGTCATATTTCCTTTTTCATCATATAAGACATAATATGTTCTATCTTTATTAAATCCTGTTAAATCTGGTTTGTTTACTGATATTAGTTCTACTTTTTTAGTTATTGCTCCCATGTATTGGTCTGTACTTAGATTTCTTGCTATTATATTTACTGTGTATGTTTTTCCTTCTTCTAGACCTGTATATACATAGTTTTCTTTACTATCTTTTCCTTCATGTTTTTTTACTCCATTTAAGTAATATTCATATTTTAAACTATCATCTACTATTTCTCCTTGTATGTCTTTTACTCTAATTACATTACTTCCTCCTGTTATTTCTGCTGTTATTTTTTGTGTACTTTGTGCTTCACTTAGTTGGTATTTGCTTATCCAATATCCGCTTAATTGTACCTCATTATTGTCTCCCCAGCTAAATGCTTCTGGTATTTGGTATCCTGAATCTGTTTCTTGTCCTGTTCCTTTTATGAATTTTACATATGTTCTTTGACTTGTCGGATCTAAGGCATATTGATATCTTGGTATCCATACAAAATATGTTTCTAATCCATTATTTCTTGTTACTATATTTGCCCAATTTTGTATCCCATAGTCATACCACTGGGCTGGTGGTTCCATGCTTATAGGTATTTCATTGTGTTCTATTCCTTTTTCATCCCAATATACATAGAATGTTGTGTCTTTGTCAAAACCTGTTAGGTCTGGTTCGTTTATATCTGCTACTTCATATAGTTTTGTCATGCTTCCTAGGACTTGTCCATTTTCATCTAGCATAGTTACATTTACTGCTTTATTTCCTTTTGCAAGTCCTTTTATTGTATATTCTTCTGGTAATGTACTTTCATGTAATATTTTCCCATTTATTGCATATGTATATTTTGCAACTTTCTTTCCTTCTGCTTCTAGTTTTTCTGTATTTATTACTATGTTTTTTATTGTTATTGTTGATGGTGTTGCTGTTGTACTGTAGTCTATCATATATGTATCGTTTGTTGTTAAATCTGATAGTTGGTATTTTGATATCCAATATCCTGGTATTGGTGTATTTTCTAAGTAATTATCATTATCTCCAAAATAAAATGCTTCTGGTATTTTGTATCCTTGTGATTGTAAAGTTTCCCATGAGGTTACTTCATCGGTTTCTCCGTCTTTATAATTGTTGTTAATGTCTACAAATTTTACATCCATTCTTTGATTTTCTTTAGTTGATATTTTGTATACATATCTTGGTATCCATACATAGTAACTTTCTAATCCACTACTTTCTACATATATATTTGCCCATTTTTTATTTTTATAGTCATACCAGTCATCATCTGGCTTTTTGTTTATCCAATTGCTTGGTATTAATTTTCCATTTTTATCTTCTTTCATATATCTTGTTTTTTCTTTTACAAAACCTGTGTTTAATATAGGGGTACATAGGTATACTCCATTTACATTTTCATAATTTCCATTTATTACTTTTATTCCTGTATTTGCTGTATATTCCCATATTTTTATTCCTATTTCTTCACACCATTTTGTTTGATTTTCATTGTTTTCAATATTTTTTTGTGAAACATAGTATAGTTCTCCCTCATGTACTATTACATATTTTTCTTCTTTAGAACTTACTTTTTTTAACATTTTTTTAATGTCTTGAACTTTACTTTCTTCTACTTCAAGTTCTTCATCTTGTATAATTTTCTTTAATAGCTCTCCTGCATATATATCACTTCCATCAGTTTCTGCCATACTATTTAATACGGCTTCTGCTTTATATAAAGAATACTCTTCTGCAATTTCTGCCATTTTATTTTTAAATACTGCCTCTTTGCTTAGTCTAAATATACCATTATCACCTAATACTGCATTTAATACTACTCCTGCTAGAATTAATAGAACAATAATAGTTATAATAAGTGCTATTAAAGTTATTCCTTTT